>DAIOGY010000172.1:0-282 GCA_036745005.1 Acidimicrobiales bacterium
CGGGCGTCGACGCCCCCCTCGCGGTCCTGCGCGCGCTGCTCGCGCACCATCGGGCCCCGCGCCTCGCGGACCTGCCCGACCTCATCGGGGGCGCCGTGGGCTTCGTCAGCTACGACTACGTGCGTCGCCTCGAGCGCCTGGATCGTCCCGAGGAGCCCGACCCCTGGCCCGACGTCGACTTCTCGTTCCCGGGAGCGGTGCTGATCTGCGACCACCTGCGCCACTCGACCACCGTGGTCGTGAACGCCGTGATGGGCAGCGACCCCCCCGCCCTGGTCTACG
>DAIOGY010000172.1:292-3313 GCA_036745005.1 Acidimicrobiales bacterium
ACGCGGGCAGTCAATACACGTCGATTCTCTACACCGACCGGCTCGACGAGATCGTCGACACGCTCTTGTCGCCCGCGCCGGCCACCGAGCCCGCCGCCGAGCGCACGGTCGCCCTGGCGCCCGAGGAGCGCGACGCGGTCGACGTGCGCCTCCTCGCCGCGCGGCTCTCGAACTTCTCACGCGACGACTACTGCGCGGTCGTCGAGCGGGCCAAGGAGCACATCGTCGCCGGGGACGTCTTCCAGGTCGTGCCCAGCCAGCAGTTCTCGCGACCCACCACTGCCGACCCCCTCACCCTCTACCGGGTGCTGCGCGCGCTCAACCCCTCGCCCTACATGTACTTGCTCGACAACGGCGACAATCAGATCGTGGGCGCCTCGCCCGAGATGCTGGTGCGCGTGCACGACGGCGTGGTGAGCACGCGTCCCATCGCCGGCACGCGCCCGCGCGGGGACAGCGACGCCGAGGACGCGGCGCTCGAGGCCGAGATCCTCCACGACGACAAGGAGATCGCCGAGCACGTGATGCTGGTCGACCTCGGCCGCAACGACGTGGGGCGCGTGGCCGACCCCGGCACGGTGCACGTGGACCGCTTGGCTCACGTCGAGCGCTTCAGCCACCTGATGCACCTGGTCTCCCAGGTCAACGGACGCCTGCGCGACGGGCTCGACGCCTTCGACGCCTTCGACGCGCTCTTCCCGGCCGGCACGCTCACCGGCGCGCCCAAGGTGCGCGCCATGGAGCTCATCGACGGCTTCGAGCCGGTGCGCCGCGGCCCCTACGGCGGGGCCGTCGGCTACTTCGCCCTCAACGGCAACGCGGACTTCGCCATCACCATCCGCACGCTGTCGATCCGCGGCGGCGTGGCCACGGTCCAGGCGGGCGGCGGCGTGGTCGCCGACAGCCAGCCGGACTTCGAGTACCGCGAGTGCCTCAACAAGGCCTCCGCGCCGCTCCTCGCGTTGCAGATCGCTGACCCGAGGTGACCTAGCCCGGCGGGCTGGAGGAGGCGGGATCGGCTGACCTCGCGGGCGGGCGCCTAGTACTGGACCGAGATGCGCCGGGCCGGGCCGTCGACCGTCATCGGGCCCCCAAAGGGGATGACGTACTGCGGATCGGTGTGCCCGAAGTCGGGTCCGTAGACGATCATCGCCTCCGGGTTGTACGTCGCGAATGCGCGCAGCGCCGCATCCTCCTGGTCGGCGCGATACGCCGCGCGCCCGGCCTCGTCGAGCGGGTGGTCGCCGTGCCAGGCCTTCGCCTTGGCGAAGACGACCGCGGGAAACCGGGACAGCAGTCCGCGCTCGCCCATGTTGCGCAGCATCTCGAAGACGGCGTCGGCCGACGGCATGTCCTCGGAGGTCTCGAGGATCAACACGCAGCCGTCGTACTCCTCGTTGGGGAGCATCCAGCGATTCGCCGCCAGATTCCACTGCATGATCTCGAGGTTGCCGCCCCAGGTCGGACCGGTGACCACGCGCGTGGCGTTGTGCCAGTGCCAACCCGGATCGGGCGTCGTGGGAAGCGGACGGTCGAGCGTCGAGAGGTCGTCCCAGCGCGCTTCCAGGTCCGTGAACTCGCCCACCGGAGCGATGTCCACCCACCCGGACTCGAAGAGGGCGTGGCGCAGCGAGCCCGCGAACACGGGGTGGACGCCACCGGGCCGCGCCAGATGGACGAGCGTCGATCCTCCGTGGTACCCGACGATGCCGAGGTTCCACAGGTAGTTCAACATGTTGGTGTTGTCCGAGTAGCCGAAGTACGCCTTCGGGTGCGCGGTGATGAGGTCGGCGTCCAGGAACGGCAGGACCGTGATCTGGTCGGAGCCACCGATCACCGCCATCACGGCCTTGATCGTGGGATCGGCGAACGCCGCGTTGAGGTCCCGTCCGCGCTCTTGGGGGCTCGCCCCCACCTGACGGGTCGTGGGGTACTCGACGGGCTCGAGCCCGAGGTCGTCGTGGAGCACCCGTACGCCCCGCTCGTGCACCAGCGGGAACACGCCCGCGCCGGCCCACGACGGCGAGACGACGGCGACCCGATCGCCGCGCTGGAGCTTGGGCGGCGCGAGTCGTTGGACGGAACCACTCATGGGCCACAAGGTACTGCGGGCCCCGCGCGTGACCCGCCGCCACCGCGGCGCCCCAGGGCCGATTCGGGGGCCTCACCTATGCTGAAGCGGAGAAAGTCGGGAGGTCTCGCCGTGGCCGATGAGCGCGCCTACGACCAGTGGCGCCGGGAGTTCGAGGCGCAAACCTTGCGCGACACCCCCTTCACCACCCTGTCGGGCATCCCCCTCGAGCCGGTCTACGGTCCGCGCGACGGCGAGTTCCCCGGCGTCTACCCCTACACCCGGGGCGCGTACGCCTCGATGTACCGCTCCAAGCTCTGGACGATGCGCATGTTCGCCGGGTTCGGCACGGCGCTCGACACCAACGCCCGGTTCAAGGAGATCATCCGCTCGGGCGGTGACGGGCTGTCCACCGCCTTCGACATGCCGACGTTGCTGGGCCTGGACTCCGACGACCCCATGGCCCTGGGCGAGGTCGGTCGCTGCGGCGTGGCCATCGACTCCCTCGCCGACATGCGCGACCTCTTCGCCGACATCGACCTGGCGAGCATCACCACGTCGATGACCATCAACTCGCCCGCCGCCGTGATGCTCGCGCTCTTCGTGGCCCAGGCCGAGGAGGCCGGCGTCGCCCGCCACCTGCTCGGTGGGACCCTCCAGAACGACATCTTGAAGGAGTACCAGGCCCAGAAGGAGTTCGTCTTCCCCCCGCGCCAGTCGATGCGCCTGGTGCGCGACACCATGGCCTTCACCGCGGCCGAGATGCCCCGGTGGCACTCGATCAGTGTCTCGGGCTATCACATCCGCGAGGCCGGCTCGACCGCGGCCGAGGAGCTCGCCTTCACCCTGGCCAACGGGTTCGCCTACGTGGAGCTGGCCGCCGAGGGCGGGCTCGGCGTGGACACGGTCGGGCCGCGGCTCTCGTTCTTCTTCAACGCCCACATCGACTT
>DAIOGY010000173.1:0-3263 GCA_036745005.1 Acidimicrobiales bacterium
GGCGGGCATCGCGCCCGAGTCGAACCACGCGTCGATGACGGGCGCCACCCGGCGCGCCTCGGTTCCGCACTCGCCACAGACCAGGACGACCTCGTCGATCGCCGGGCGGTGCGGGTCGATCGCACTCAGGTCGCGCCCGGCCAGCACCGACAGCTCGGCGCGCGAGCCGACGCACGTCAGGTGTCCCTCGACGCATCGCCAGATCGGCAGCGGTGTCCCCCAGTAACGGTCGCGCGACAGCGCCCAGTCCACGTTGTTGGCCAGCCACTCGCCGAATCGGCCATCGCGGATGTGCGCCGGGTGCCAGTCGACCGTGGCGTTCTCGGCCAGCAGCTGGTCCTTGAGCTGGGTGGTCGCGACGTACCAGCTGGGCTTGCCCCAATAGATGAGCACGGTCCCGCAGCGCCAGCAGTGCGGCAGCGAGTGGACGTAGTCCATCCGGCGAACCAGCAGGCCCCGGCTCTCCAGGTCATCGTTGATGGCGCCGTTGGCCGCGCGCACGCCGCGCCCGGAGAGCCACGGGACCGCGTCGGTGAACGCGCCGTCGGGTCCGACCGGGTTGACCGTGGGCAGGCCGTTCTCGCGGGCGATCGTGCGGTCGATCTCGCCGAAGGCGGGCGCCTGGTGCACGAGGCCCGTCCCGTCCTCGACGGTCACGTACTCGCCGGCCACCACGTAGCAGGCGTCGACGCCGTCGGGCAGCTCGACGTCGGTGAACGGTCGCTCGTAGTGGACGCCCAGCAGCTGGGACCCGCTCAGCGTGGCCGAGACGGCCGACTCGGGCCCGAAGACCTGCTCGACCAGGGAGGCGGCCACGACGTGGCCGTCGACAACGGCGTAGGTCACGTCGGGGTTCGCCGCGACGGCGACGTTGCTCAGCAGCGTCCACGGGGTCGTCGTCCACACGATCAGGTGCGTGGCGCCGCCGAGGCCGCCGTGCTCGGAGGCGTCGAGGATCTTCAGTCGCGCGTAGCAGCTCTCGTCGGGCTCGTCGCCGTAGACGTCGGGCTGGCCGAGCTCGTGGCTCGACAGCGCGGTCCCGCAACGCGGGCAGTACGGCAGGACCTTCAAGTCCTCGTAGAGCAGGCCGCGGTCGAAGAGCTGCTGGAGGTGCCACCAGACCGACTCGACGTACTCGGGGTGGAAGGTGTAGTACGCGTGCTCCATGTCGAGCCAGAATCCGACACGCTCGGTCAGGCGCTCGAACTCCCCCACGTAGGTGAGCACCGACTCGCGACACAGCCGGGTGAACTCGGCGACGCCGACCTCGTCCTCGATGGCGCCCTTGCCCGAGATGCCCAGTTGGCGCTCGACCTGGACCTCGACGGGCAGGCCGTGGGTGTCCCAGCCGGCGCGGCGCTGGACGAGCCGCCCGCGCATGGTCTGGTACCGGCAGAAGAGGTCCTTGTACACCCTCGCCCACACGTGGTGAAGGCCGGGCATGCCGTTCGCCGTCGGCGGACCCTCGTAGAAGACCCAGGGCGGGGCCCCGGCTCGGTGGGCCATGGAACGCGCGAAGACGTCGTGAGCCCGCCACCGCTCGAGTTCGGCCAGCTCCACGGCCACGAAGTCAAGGTCAGCGCTGACGGGGCGAAACACGGGTCTCCTCCGATGAGTCCCACAATGCTAGTGAACGGCTTCGCGAGTTCCCGACGGCCTAGTGCGCGCCGACGCGGCCGAATCGCTCGTCGAGCCACTCGATCGCGAGGTCGTCGAGCGAGCCCAGCACCAGGTCGGCCAGTGCGAACGCCGCCAGGTGACGGTCCTCGGGCGTGGGCACGGCGACGACGCTCATGCGCCCGGCCTTGGCGGCCAGGACTCCCGCCGCCGAGTCCTCGATCACCAGACAGGAGGGCGCGGTGACGCCGAGCGCGGTCGCGGCGCTGAGGAAGACGGCGGGATGCGGCTTGCCGAACACCTCGAACTGCGCCGAGTTGATGGTCGCGAATCGGTCGCGCAAGCCGAAGTGCTCCAGGCACCGGTGGATGAGGGCGAGGGGCGTCGCGCTGGCGAGGCCCACCGGGCCCCGCGCCGCGGCGAGGTCGAGCGCGCGCAGCGCGCCGGGGAGGAGCTGGCCCTTGGCCTCGACGAGCTCACCCACCCGCTCGACGAGCGACGCGACCACCTGGTCCTCGCCGCGACCCTCCCAGGGATAGAGCCCGTACCAGAACTCGACGACCTTGTCGACGTACATCCCCTTGGTCGAGCGATCCTCGGCCTCGCTGATGGGCACGCCGAGTGACCCGAAGATCTCGACCTCGGCCTGGTGCCAGAGGATCTCCGAGTCGATCAGCAGGCCGTCCATGTCGAACAGTGTCGCCCGGAGAGTCACCCCGCAACTCTTCCACACGGCCTCGTGAGTACCGTGGCGACGTGACGCGCGTGCGACGCCTGGGTGACGACGACATCGACGCGGTGGCCGACCTCGTCGCGCGCCGGCTACGCGAGGACGGCGCGCGGAACCGCTTCGTCAACGGCGACGTCGACGCGTCCAACCTCGCCGCGTCGCTCGCGTCGGTGTCGCGCGACGTGTGGGTGGCCGTCTCGGGGTCCACGGTCCTCGGGCACCTGCACGCGGCCCTGCTCGAGAGCGACACCTACGGCGACGGCGCCTGGGTCGCCCCGGACGGTGTCTCCCACGCCGACACCGACGTCCTGGCCGACCTGTACGCGAGCGCGGGCCAGGCGTGGATCGACGCGGGCGCTCGCGAGCACTACGTCTGGGTCGCCGATCGGGTGGAGCGCACGTCGCCGTGGATGGAGCTGGGCTTCGCCCGCATGCACCAGCGCGGTGTGCGGTCCCTCGACTCGGTCCCGACCCCGGAGCTTCCGGCCGGCTACACCTCGCGGGTGGGCGGACCCGGCGACCTCGAGTGGGCGGTCGAGCTCGGCGCCGAGATCGATCGGGCCCAGGCCGCGGGCCCGAGCTTCTCGCTCGAGGTCGGCGGCGACGAGCGATCGGAGCTGGCCGAGACCCTCGACGAGCCCGACGTGCGCTACTTCCTCGCCGAGTTCGAGGGTCGCCCCGTCGCCCAGTGCATCACGTTCCCGCTGCCGGCGCGCCGCGGCTCGTTCGCCGACACGCTGCACCTGAGCGCGGTCGCGGTGCGCGAGTCGCACCGGGGACGCGGCGTGGCGACGTCGTTGACCGGAGGGGCCCTCGACCGCGCCCGACGCCGTGGCTTCCGCTTCGTCGAGACCAATTGGCGCGTGACCAACCGGGCCGCCGCGGAGGCGATGCTCGCCAACGCGCCTTCGTGCGA
>DAIOGY010000174.1:0-3245 GCA_036745005.1 Acidimicrobiales bacterium
CCGCCCCGGACGAGCGGCAGCGGCCGAAATGGGGGCAGGCGTCCAGGCTGCACTCGCACACGCCGTGGGCGCGACGACGCACGTCGCGCTGGGTGTCGTCACTGAACGGCATCAGGGAGCTCCCTCTGGGCCTGCTTCGTGCTCGATGGCTCAACTGTACAGGGCGCCCGAGGCGCCCCTGAGGCCGCCTCGAAACCCCATTTCGCCTGGCCGCGAGCTATCTGGTCGCGATCAGCGTGTAGAGGACCGGCAGGGCTTCCCCGGCGCCGCGCCCGTCAGCGCCGGCGCCCAGGCGCAGACGGAACCGGCCGTCGGGTTCATCGACGACCGGGTCCATGCCGCGAGGATCGAACGACATCGAGAGGTGCTCTTCGAGGTACGCGAGGCGTAGTCCGGCGTCGAGGGCCGCGGTGACGACCTCGGCCAGTCCGTGCCCGAACTGCGTCGTGGTCCAGGCGACGTCGGCGTCGGGCTGGGCGTACGAGCCGGTGCCCGAGTACACGCGCGGTCCGTCGAAGTTGTACGGGAAGTCCACGACCAGCGGGTCGACCGTGTCGACCATCGTGAGCAGCGGGTGGAGCTCGACGAGGATCAAGCGACCGCCCGGGCGCAGCACGCGCGTCGCGCCCTGCATCCACAGGTCCAGCCGATCGATCCAGCACAGGACGCCGATCGTCGCGTAGACCAGGTCGAAGGAACCATCGAGATGGTGGGGCAGTTCGCGCGAGTCGGACTCGATCGTGCGCACGGGGACGTCGCAGCGCCGAGCCAGGTCGTCGACGCGCGCGAGCGCGGTGGGCGAGAAGTCGACCGCCGTGACCCGCGCTCCCGCCCGTGCCAGGGTGATCGCGTCGCAGCCCAGGTGGCACTGCAGGTGCAGCACGTCGCGTCCCGCGACACCGGTGCCATTGGTCGCGCGATGGATCGCCCGACGCTCCTCGTCGCCCATGAGCGACGCGCCGGCCACCAGGGCGTCCAGGTCGTAGTAGCGGTCCTGGCCGGTGCCGTGCAGTGACGCGAGCTTCTCCCAGTGATCGAGGTTGGGACAGTCCACCGAACGAGTCTAGAAACCGGACCGGTGCACCAGCGGGGCCGCGACATCGGCCATTACGCCGGATCCTCGGCGGCGGAGGGTTCGGGACCCGCGACCGGTTGTAACTACCATGGCGAGACGAGGTGAGTTGTGTCCCAGGTGATCTTCGCGGCGTTCAGCAATCGCACGGACGCGGTGGATCTCGCCCGAGAGGCACTGATACGGCTGCGTCGTGAGGGCGTCGACGTGCGAATCCACCTGTTGGACGCCGAGGAGCCGCCGGTCTTCGAGGACGACTCGTTGGTGGTCAGCCTGGGCGGCGACGGAACCTTCTTGCAGTCGGCTCGCCTCGCGCACCAGCACGGGGCCCGCGTCCTGCCGGTGGACCTCGGTCGAGTGGGGTTCCTCCTCAGTGTCCCCTCCGGCGAGCTCGTCGAGAGCGTCGAAGCCGCTCAGCGCGGCGGGGACGTCGTTGATCGGCTGGCCCTGCGGATCACGGCCTCGGGTACCGCGCTGGACGAGTTCGCCTTCAACGAGGTGGTGGTCGAGCGGCCCTCCGGCGGGCACATGGTCCGCGTGAAGACCTTCGTCGATGACGCCGAGTTCCTCACGTACTCGGCGGACGGGGTCATGGTGTGCACCCCGACCGGCAGCACCGGCTACAGCTTCTCCGCCGGGGGACCTCTGGTCGACGCGTCGCTCCCGGTGATGGTGATCACCCCGGTGGCCCCCCACTTCACGATCGACCGATCGATCGTGGTGGGAGCCGACAAGGTCGTGCGCCTGGTGGCCGACAACAAGCCCGCCGAGATCGTCGCGGACGGGCGCACCATCGGCTCGCTGCAGCCCGGGGGGTACGTCGAGGTGCGACGCAGCCCCACGGCGGTTCGGGTGATGGCGACCGCGCGCGTCGAGATGGGGTTCCGTCTGCGCGAGAGCCTGCGCGCGGGACATGCCTAAGGCTCAACTCGTCGAACTCTCGGCTCGTGGTCTCGGCGTGATCGACGACGCCGCCGTCGAGTTCGGACGGGGATTCAACGTGCTGACCGGCGAGACCGGCGCGGGCAAGACCTTGCTGCTCGGGGCGTTGGAACTCTGCCTGGGTGGCGAGGGACCCGCGTCGCGCCACGCGCTCACGTCGGACACGCGCGTCGCCGCGGTGTTTCTCGGTCGCGACGGCTCCGAGGTGGCGCTCTCGCGCGCGTCCGGCGCCCAGGGCCGCCTGCGCAGCGCCGTCAACGGGACGGCGAGCTCCGCGGAGGCCCTGCGGGCGCTCGCCCGCGAACTCGTCGTCGTCAACGGGCAGCACGAGTCGCTCGCGCTCACGCACCGCGGCGAGGCGTTGCGGCTGCTCGATCGCAGCGCCGGCATCTCGACCGAGGACCTCGCCCGAGTGCGACGCTCGCTCTACGAGGCGCGGGCGGCGCGTGAGGAGCTCGGCGGTGACGCGACCCGACGGGCGCGCGAACTCGAGTTCCTGGAGTTCCAGATCGCCGAGATCGACGGCGTTCGCGTCGCCGGCCCCGACGAGCTCCGCTCCTCCCTCGAGGAGTTGACTCGACTGACCGAGCTGCGCGACGGCCAGTCGGCCCTGCGCCGCGCGCTGGAGGTCTTGGACGGGGACGGCGACGCCACGCTGGCCCAGCTGGCTCGCGCGATCTCGGACCTGCCGGCGGTTCGCGCGTACGACGCGGCACGCGCCGAGCTGGACTCGGCGCTCAAGCAGGCCCGAGAAGCCGTGCGCGACCTCGCGGGTCTGGCCGAGGACGCGGGGGGCGATTCGGCGGTCCTGGACGCACTCGACGCTCGGGTGACGGTCCTGCAGAACCTCGCGCGCAAGCACGGAGGCTCGCTGGCAGTGGCGCTCGAGGCCCTTGACCAGATGCGTCGCGAGCGAACCGCCCTGCTTGGGGCCGGCGAGAGGGTGATCGAGCTGGATGCGGAGATTGCCGGGCTCGAGGTCCGCGAGGTCGCGCTGGCCGCCGAGGCCCGACGGGAACGCGAGGCGGCGGCGCAGCGCCTGACCCGAGCCGTCGCCCGCCAGCTGCCGCGTGTCGCGCTGGCCCACGCGTCGCTGCGCTTCGTGACCGACGGCGAGGACGGCAGCGACGTCGTGATCCTCTTCACCCCGAATCCGGGACGACCCGAAGGTCCGCTGTCGGGGCTGGCCAGCGGGGGAGAGTTGAGCCGCGTGCAGCTCGCCCTGGCCCTC
>DAIOGY010000175.1:0-3219 GCA_036745005.1 Acidimicrobiales bacterium
CGCGTCGAGGAGGTCGGCCTCTACGTCATCAAGCGCTCGGGGGACCGCGAGCCCTTCGACCGCGAGAAGATCCACCGGGGCATCCAGGCCGCCTGCAAGAACCGCCCGGTGGGTGACGACGTCATGGTCGGCGTCGCCCTGGCGGTCGAGGAGGCCATGCGCCTGCTCAACCGCGACGTCTCGTCCGAGGAGATCGGCATGGCGACCCTCGAGGCCCTGGCCGAGGTCGACGAGGTCGCCTACGTGCGCTTCGCCTCGGTCTACAAGGGCTTCGAGGCCACCGAGGACTTCGCTCGCGAGATCGGCATGCTGGTCAAGACCACCGCCCCGAAACTGCGGGGGTAGCGTGCGCGAGCTCCAGCTGCGCCCGTCGAGCGCGCTCGCGGTCTACGCCCACCCCGACGACGCCGACGTCGCCGCCGGCGGCCTGCTCGCTCAGTGGGCCCGGGATGGCTGCGCCGTGCACCTGGTGGTGGTCTGCGACGGGGCCAAGGGCAGCCACGCCCCGGTCGACGCCGCAACGCTGCGCGAGGCGCGCCTGGCCGAGCTGCACGAGGCCGCCGGCCTATTGGGCGCGACGAGCAGCCTGTGCCTGGAGCAGCCCGACGGCGAGGTCGTCAACGACGGGTCGTTGCGCGCGAGCCTGGTGGGACTGATCCGCCAGCACCGCCCCGAGGTCGTGCTCGGGCCAGACCCGACCGCCGTGTTCTTCGAGGGCGTCTACGTGAACCACCACGACCACCGCGAGACCGGCTGGGCGCTGCTGGACGCGGTCGCCCCGGCCGCGGCGATGCCCCTCTACTTCCCCGAGCGCGGCGCCGCCCACCAGGTGCGCCAGCTGCTGCTCAGCGGCACGCACGAGCCCGACGTCGTGGCCGACGTGTCGCGCACGATCGACACCAAGGTGCAGGCCGTCCTGGCCCACGTCTCGCAGATGGCCGGGGACGCCGAGGCGATCCGCCGCGTCGTCTACGAGCGGGCCGAGCAGGCCGGCCGACCCGTGGGTGTGGACTTCGGTGAAGCCTTCCGCAGCGTTGACCTCGCCTTCTGAGGACCCCTCGATCGACGAGGCTCCCGTCCTGCACGTGGACCTCGACGCGTTCTTCGCCTCGGTGGAGGTGCTCGACGACCCCACGCTGGCCGGCAAGCCGGTGTGCGTGGGCGGGGCCGGCGCGCGCGGCGTCGTGGCGTCGGCCAGCTACGAGGCGCGCCGCTACGGCGTGCGCAGCGCGATGCCCAGCGTGCTGGCCAAGCGCCTGTGCCCGGGCATCATCATGCTGCCCGGACGCTTCGAGCGCTACGAGGAGTACTCGCGGCGCTTCCACGCCCTCATCGAGGAGCTGACCCCGCAGTACGAGCCGCTGGGCCTCGACGAGGCCTTCGCCGACCTGCGCGGCCTGCGCCGACTGCGGGTGCGCCCGCTCGCCGCGGCGTGGGCGCTGCGCACCCGCATCACCGACGAGCTGTCGTTGCGCTGCGGGGTCGGGCTCGGGCGCAACAAGCTCTTCGCGAAGATCGCCTCGAAGCAGTCCAAGCCGCGCGTCGAGGACGGGCGCCTGGTGGAGGGCCCCGGGGTCGTGTGGGTCTCGCCGGCGCGGGAGGAGGCCTGGCTGGCCCAGATGCCGGTGGAGGCGCTGTGGGGCGTGGGGCCGGCCACGGCGGCCAAGCTGCGACGCCTCGGCCTGGGCTACGTGCGCGACCTCGGGCGCGTGGACGAGGCGACCCTGCGCGCGCACGTGGGCCCGTCGCTGGCGGCCACCCTCGTCGCCTACGCCCAGGGCGAGGACCGGCGCGAGGTGGACTCGGACCGCCACGCCAAGTCCCTGGGCAACGAGCAGACCTACGCGCGCTCGCTGGTCGGCCTCGACGAGCTCACCCCCCGGCTGCGCGAGCACGCCGGCGTCGTCGCGCGCACCCTGCGCGACCACGACCTGGTCGCGCGCACCATCACCGTCATCGTGCGCTACGACGACCTCTCGTCGGTCACGCGCGCCCAGACGCTGCCCTTCGGGATCGACGACGAGGAGGCCGTCGCGGCGATCGCCGAGGCGCTGGTCGCCACCGTTGATCTCTCCCAGGCCGTGCGGCTGCTGGGCGTGCACGCGTCGGGGTTCCTCGCGCCCGAGCGCAACGCCCTGCAGCTCTCCTTCGGGCTCACCGGCGACGAGTCCGACGCGCGCGAGCGCGCGGCGCAGCGCTCCCTGGAGCGCCAGGTGAGCCGCGAGGCGCTGCGCGACGCGGTCGACGAGGTGCGCAAGCGCTTCGGGCGCACCGCGGTGGCCTCGGCCAGCGACCTCACCAGCGACGGCGTCGAGGTCGCGACCCAGCGCGGCAAGACCATGTTCGAGCCGGAGTGGCGCAAAGATCCCCGCCCACCGGACGCGTGACCGCGGCCGACGCGGTCAGCGCACCTCCGCGACACGCGCACCTGCCTACGGTGGGGGCGCGATCGTGCGAGCGCCCGGCGTGGTCGTGAGGCGTGATGCGAACAACGTGGGAACCCTCCGAGCATGTACCATCCGCCCACACGGGTGGGGTCGACCAGGGGGAGGTCGTTCGTGAAGCGCGTCGTCAGTGCCGTCGCCGTCGTCGTTCTCGCGGGGGCCCTCGCGGTGCCCGCGGTGGCGTCGACGGGCTCGCTGCGTCCGAAGCTCCTCTCGCTGTCTCAACTCCCCCAGGGGTGGCTGGCGGCCGGCGCCTCGAGCACCGCGGTCTTCGGCTGCCGCGCGAGCGGATTCCCGACCGGTTCGACCCGGCTGGTCGCGGTGGGCTTCAATTACGGCTCCCTGAAGAGCTTCCCCCTGCTCACCGAGAACCTGGCGACGTTCAAGAGCGCCGCCTCGGCGTTCGCCACGCTCACCGCCGGGCTCGGTGGATGCGGGCACGTGCGCGGCGTCCGCAACGGGAAGTCCTTCACGGGCACGGTCACCAAGCTGGCGTTCACCAGCTTCGGCAACCAATCGGCCGCGTTCCGTGGCAGTTTCTCTTTTGGCGGGTCACCGCTGGCGTTCGCCCTCCTCGTGGTGCGCAAGGGCAGCGAGCTGATGGAGTTCGAGGAGGGCAACGTCGGCACCGTGAACGCCGGCAGCTTTCGCGCCTTCGCCGCGGACGCCGCGAACAAGATGTGAGGACCGCCGCCACCCGACCAGTCGCCACCGCCCGTTAGCGGACGGCCCCGCCGGTCGGGTGCCGACTCGTCGCTACGACGCGACCACGGTC
>DAIOGY010000176.1:0-3175 GCA_036745005.1 Acidimicrobiales bacterium
TGACGTCGCGACGATGTACCCGGCGACCTGGCTGTCAACGAAGCCGTACGTGGCCTGTCCCGAGAGGACGGCCGCGTTGGCCTGCGTCTGGTTCGGGAAGCTGCGAATGGTGATCTTCTTGCCCTTCGGGCATGTCTTGTTCGCGCTGGTCGCGTCCTTGACCTCGCTCGTGCCCGTCTCCGCGGCCACGGTGTGTCCACAGAAGCTCTTGAATCCCGTGAATGTCGCGCTCGAGCTGGCCGCGACGTAGACGCCCTCGCCGGCCTGGAAGTAGTCGACGAAGTTCACCTTCAGCTCGCGGCTCTTCTCGTCGGTGAACGACGAGTTCCCGATCGCGTAGCGGCCGGACTGGATCCCCGGGATGATGTTGTCGAAGGTCACGTTGTTCTCGTTGATCTGGACGCCCAGGGTCGTCGCAAGGGCGTGGATCATGTCAATGTCGAAGCCGACCATGGTCGTGCCCTTCATCGACTCGTCCGGCGCGTACGTGGCGTCCGTGGCCACCTGGAGCGTCTTGCCCTTGTAGGCCGACGGAACCATCTTCGCCGCGGCGGCGTTATAGGTGCCCTTGATCGACGAATTGGACGCCCCGGCCACGGCGCTCGACGCCATCACCAGGGCCACAATCGCCCCCGTAACGAACGCGCGACGCGCCCGTGAAGTCTGCTGCATGAATTGTCCCCGTCTTTCCGCGCCGGAGTCGGCGTCGGCCTCCATTGTTATCAGATGTCACCCCGGGGCGGCCGTCAGCGCGGGAGAGAGCCCCACGACCTGCGTTCGAACTCGGCGGCGCCCCGGCATCGCGACGAGAACCACTGCGCCCACGCTGACGACACCGAGCGCCGCGACCAGGCACCCCCGGTGCAGCCCGTTGATGAAGGCGGCGGTCACCTCGTGGGCCACGCGAGGTTGCACGGCGGCCGGCAACCGAGCGACCGTGGCACGCGCCAGCTGCATCGAGCGTTGCGCGTGGGCCAGGGTCGAACCGGTCACCCCAACACCGGAGAGGGCGCGTCGCACTGCGGGGGCGAAGAAGGACGAGAACACCGAGCCGATGACCGCCACGCCCATCGTCCCGCCCAGCTCGCGCGTGGTCTCATTGGTCGCCGCCCCGGCGCCGATCTGTTCGGGGCTGAGTGTGGACATGATCGCCGCCGTGGCCGGGGCGTTGATCAGCGAGAAGCCCAGCGCCATGACCATCATCGATCCGGCGACCGGGCCGAAGAACGGCGCGCCCGCGCCGATCCGGCTGACCCAGACCATGGAGGCGCCCATGACGAACAGCCCCGTCGACACGCCCGCTCGCGCGCCAGCGTGGACCGCCGCGCGCGCGCCGAGCGGCGTCGCCACCATGGCCACCGCGGCGAAGGGCAACGTGTGCACCCCCGCGGAGAGCGCCGAGTATCCCCGCACGAGCTGGAAGTACTGGGTGATGAGGAAGATGAAGCCGAAGAGGCAGAAGTACGCCGCCGAGACCGCGGCGGCTCCCGAGGAGAAGGCGCGACGGCGAAAGACGCTCACGTCGAGCAGCGGGCCCCTGCGGCGCGACTCGACGGCGACGAAGGTGACCAGGAGTGCCGCCGCGGCACCGAAGAGCGCGAGCGTCGTCGAGCCGGCCCAACCCCACGAGGGTCCCTCGATGATCGCCAGGACGAGCGTCGTGACCCCGCCGGTGCCTAGAGCCAGACCCGGTAGATCGAGCCGACGATGCTGAGGGCTGCGCGACTCCGGGACGATCCACGCGGTCAGCGCGACGGCGGCCACGACGATCGGCAGGTTGATCAGGAAGATGGAGCCGAACCAGTAGTGCACGAGCAGGACTCCCCCGAGGACCGGGCCGACCGCGATGGCCACGCCGGCGACGGCTCCCCAGACGCCGAACGCCGTGGCGCGCTCGCTGGGGTCGTCGAACGTGACCGTCAGCAGGGACAGGGTCGCCGGGAAGATGAAGGCCGCTGCACCCCCCATCAGTGCGCGGGCGGTCAGGAGCGTCGTGACGTTGGTCGCGTGAGCGGCGACGAAGGAGAAGACCCCGAAGGCCACGAGCGCGCTTTGCATCACCCGGCGCCGACCCAGACGATCCGACAGTCCCCCGCCCGCGAGCAGGAGGCCCGCGAAGGGCAGCGAGTAGCCGTCCACGATCCACTGCAACGCGGAGTTCGACGCGCGCATGTCGCGCGCCAGCGTGGGCAACGCCACGTTGACCACGGTGTTGTCGACGACGACCAGGAAGACGGCGATCGACAGGACGGCGAGCACGCCCCAACGCCGGTCGTGGACTGCGGTCACATGAACCCCCTCGAATAGAACATTGTTCCATTACAATAGCACGCTGTACTATAGTGAGTGCCATGAGCGACCACCACACCCGAACCCCGTCGGCGCGGATCGGCGCGGACGTGCGGGAGGCCGCCCTGGGCCTGCTGGGCGACGAAGGCCCCGACCACTTCACGGTGCGCGCCATCGCCGCGCGGGCCGGCGTCGCGCCGATGGCCCTCTACAACCACTTCGACGGCAAGAACGGTGTCCTTGAGGCGATCTGGATCGAGGGATTTGAGCTGCTGCGCGACTGCGTGAGCCTGCGACGCGGCGCCTCGCTCGAGGACCTCCACGACGTCGGACTCGCCTATCGGCGGTTTGCTCTCGAGCACCGGGCGCACTACACGGTGATGTTCATGCACCGCTTCGTGGGCTTCGAGCCCTCGCTGGAGGCGAGCCACGTGGCGGCGCGCGCCTTCGAGGCCCTCGTGAATCAGGTGGAGCGGGCCCAGGACGACGGGCACTTCGCGCGGCGTCGGGCTGGCGACGTCGCCCAGATGCTCTGGGCGACCTGCCACGGCTACGTCTCGCTCGAGATCCTCGACGTGAACTTCGCCCACGCCGCCGCCGAGACGTACCGGGACCTCATCGACGGCCTGCTACGAGGTCTGAAGTAGCTCTCCGCGCGACCAGGGCTCCGGCCAGCGACCGGGCCGGCCCGTGCGCAACAGCAGGTCGGTGAGCTCGCGGCGCAGGTGCGTCTGGCGCCACACGAGCTGCTCCTGGGCCGCGGCGAGGACCCGCTCCACGTCGGCGCACTCGGTGCGCCACGTCGGATCGGCCGCCAGGTCGAAGCAACGATAGGCCCCGTCACCGAACTGGACGTAGGCGACGTCCTCGCCCACCGAGACCGCGA
>DAIOGY010000177.1:0-3069 GCA_036745005.1 Acidimicrobiales bacterium
GTGCCGTTGTCGCAGATGTACCGGAAGAAGCTGCCCAGCGGCCCGTCGTTGTTGAAGCTCAGCGACAGCGTGCAGATCTGGCCGGACCCGGTCGCCAGTTGGACGGACATGTCCATGGGCACGCCCAGCCCGGGGTGGGGCGGACCGGCCAGGACGTTCGCCGCGGTGACCGGTTCGCACGCCTGGTAGGCGAAGAGGTCCACGGTGTGCGCCGCGTGGTGCCACAGGAGGTTGTCGACCCAGCTGCGCGGGCGCCCCAGGGCGTTGATGTTGGCGCGCCGGAAGAAGTAGGTCTGGACGTCCATCTGCTGGATCGCGAGCTCTCCGGCGACGATCTGGCGGTGCACCCACTGGTGCGAGGGGTTGAAGCGCCGGGTGTGGCCGACCATGCACGTCAGGCCACTCTCGGCGGCCGCTCGCGCGACGCCCTGGGCGCCGGACCAGCTGTCGGCGAGGGGGATCTCCACCTGGACGTGCTTGCCCGCGCGCAGGGTGGCGATCGACTGGCTCGCGTGCAGCTGGGTCGGCGTGCACAGGATCACCGCGTCGACCTCGGGCCACGCCAGGACCTCGTCGAGGTCGCTCGACGCTCGGGCCACGCCGTAACGGTCGGCGACCTCGCGGGCCTGCTCGACGCTGCGACTCACGACCGCGACGACCTCCACGTCGTCGAGGCGCGCGAGGGCGTCGAGGTGCTTCAGCCCGAACGCGCCGGCGCCGGCCACGGCGATGCGGACGTTCTGCATCGGCGCTAGGCGTTCGCCTTCAACACGAGGTGCCCGACCGCGGTGTTGGAGGCGGGCACGTGGTAGAAGCGGTGCAGCTCGGTCACGTCGTCGCCGAGCGCGCCGCGCATCACGAGCCACATCACCAGTTCGATGCCCTCGGACCCCGCCTCGCGCAGGTACTCGATGTGCGCGATCGCGCGCAGCCGGTCGGGCTCACCGCTCAGGTGGTCGAGAAACGCGTTGTCGAAGGGCTGGTTGATCAGTCCGGCCCGGGGACCCTGGAGTTGGTGGCTCATCCCCCCGGTGCCCCACACCTGGACGTTGAGGTCCTGGTCATAGGCCTGGACGGCGCGGCGGATCGCCCGGCCGAGCTTGAAGCACCGCTCGCCCGTGGGCGGCGGGTACTGCACGACGTTGACGGCGATGGGCACCACGCGCACGGGCCACGCGTCGGTGCGTCCAAACAGCAGCGACATCGGCACCGAGAGCCCGTGGTCGACCGACATCTGGTTGATCACGGTTATGTCGAACTCGTCGAGGATCAGCGACTGCACCAGGTGGCAGGCCAGTTCGGGATCGCCCAGCACGTTGGGGACGGGCCGGGGACCGAAGCCCTCGTCGGCGATCGGGAACTCGTCGGCGCAGCCAATCGCGAACGTCGGGATGATCTCGAGCGAGAAGGCGCTGGCGTGGTCGTTGTACACGAGGATGACGACGTCGGGGCGCTCCTCGGCGATCCACTCCTGGGACCACTTGTAGCCCGCAAAGACCGGCGCCCAGTACTCGCTCTGGTCGTTGCCCTGGTCGAGCGCCGCGCCGATGGCCGGGACGTGGCTGGTGGTCACGCCCGCCGTGATCCGCGCCATCGCTAGCGCCCTTCCCTGATCGAGCGAACGCCTTCGGGGGAGCGCCCCCCGGCGAGCATCATCGCCGCGTACGCCTCGACCGTCATACCGGTCATCGACGCCGCGGCCGCCTGAAAGCTCACCCCGTCGGAGGCGAAGATCTTGGCGAGGAAGTAGATGTTGCCGCCGTGGTCGATCATGGCGTTGTAGTCGCGATCTATCACCGCCCGCTTCTGCTCTTCGGTCATCGGCCACTCGTCGAGGTAGGCCCGATTGTCGCGCTTGAAGCGGGCCCGGTTCTCGGGCCGCATCAGGCTCATACAGAACTGGTTCAGGTGGAATCCCTCGTGGGAGCGGGCCGCGGTGAACACGGTCGTGCCCGGGATGTCGTCGAGCTCGGAGTTATCGGGCACGGCTCAGCCCTCCTTCCAGTAGAGGCGCATCGGATTGTCGACGAGCAGGCGCCGCTGCAGGTCCGGCGTCGGGGCGACGCGCGGGATGAGGTCGACGAGTTGGCCGTCGTCGGGCATGTACTCCTTCAGGTTCGGGTGAGGCCAGTCCGTTCCCCACAGGACCCTATCGGGGAACTCCTCAACGACCCGTCGGGCGAAGGGCACCGCGTCGGCGTACTCCGGCGGCCCCGTGAGGCTGAGGCGCTCCGGGCACGAGACCTTGGACCACACGTTCTCGTGCTCGCGCAGCAGACGGAGGAGGAGCCCGAATCCCGGCCCGTCGACGGGCTGGGTGACGTCGGGGCGGCCCAGGTGGTCCACGACGACCACGGTCTCGAGGGAGGTAAAGAAGTCCCAGCGCCGGGCCAGGTCATCGGCCTCGAAGTAGACGTCGACGTGCCAGCCGAGCGGCGCGATCTTTTCGACGATGCGGTGGTAGTACTCGTCGGGCTCGGGGTCGACGAGCCGGCGCACGTAGTTGAAGCGCACCGCCCGCACTCCCGCGTCGTGCAACTCGCGCAACTGGCTGGGCGAGACGCCGGGCTCCACCGTCGCCACGCCGCGAGCCCGGCCCCGCGCATCGAACAGCGCGTCGACCATCGCCCCGTTGTCCGACCCGTGGCAGGTCGCCTGGACGATGACGTTGCGCTCGAAGCCCAGCAGGTCGCGCAGCGCGAAGAGGTCCTCTTTGGAAGCGTCGGCCGGCGTGTACTTGCGTTCCGGCGAGAAAGGGAATCGCCGCCCCGGTCCGATGACGTGGCAGTGGGCGTCGACCGAACCGGCGGGAACGGCGAAGGCGGGCTTCGAGGGCGACGGGTCAAAGACCAGCCAGTCCGCGTCGACGGTGTAGGTGGCCACCGCTATCGGCCCTGGCCGCGCAGGATCGCGTCGAGACGCGGATAGACCCGCCGGGCGTTATCGCAATAGACCGCCGAGCGCTCAGCGTCGGTGAGGTCCAGGGCGTCGACGTAGCGCTTGGTGTCGTCGTAGAAGTGACCGGTCTGCGGGTCGACGCCGCGCACCGCGCCGAGCATCTCTGAGCCG
>DAIOGY010000178.1:0-3066 GCA_036745005.1 Acidimicrobiales bacterium
CGGGGCGCCCGACGCACCCGACGGTGTGACGCTGCATCGCTGCCACACGCTCGCCGAGGTCCTGACGGTCGCCCGTATCTGAACGAAAACTCAGATTTTCTGCTAAAATTGTAAATCCCCCTTGAGCCCTCGCGGGCTGCGACACCCCCCTTAGGAGAGCCCCGTACATGACCGCGCGTAAGTACAAAAAAGGCGACCGTCTCGTCTACCCCCACCACGGCGCCTGCACCGTGGAGAAGATCGAGAAGATGACCGCCTTTGACGTCAAGCAGGACTACCTCAAGCTCAAGGTCGCCTACACCGACCTGGTGCTGATGGTGCCGGTGGCCAACGCCGAGGCGGTGGGGCTGCGCGACGTGATCAACGACGAGGAGGTCGAGGAGGTCTTCGCGGTGCTGCGCAAGAAGGAGGCCCGCATGCCCACCAACTGGTCGCGGCGCTTCAAGAACCACTCGGAGAAGCTGCGCTCGGGCGACATCTACCAGGTCGCCGAGGTCGTGCGCAACCTCTCGATCCGCGACAAGGACAAGGGCCTGTCGGCGGGCGAGAAGCGGATGCTGACCCGGGCCCGCCAGATCCTGGTCTCGGAGCTGACCTTCGCGCTCAACGTGGACACCGAAGCGGCCGAGGAGAAGCTCGCCTCGGTGCTGCCCTAGCCGTGTCGGTGGCCGCGATCGTCGTGGCCGCCGGTCGGGGCCGACGCTTCGGCGGAGCCAAGCAGTTCGCGAGCCTCGGCGAGGCGACGGTGAGCGCGCGCAGCGTGGCCGCCGCCCGCTCGGTCGCCTCGCGCGTCATCCTGGTGGTGCCCGACGGCTACGACGGCCCGGGCGAGGGCGCCGACCTGATCGTCATCGGGGGGACGACGCGCGCCGACTCGGTGCGCGCCGGACTGGCGCTGTGCGACGGCGCCGAGATCGTGGTGGTGCACGACGCCGCGCGCCCGCTGGCCTCGCCCCAGCTCTTCGCCGCGGTGGTCGCGGCGGTGCGCGCCGGGGCCGACGGCGCCGTGCCCGGCGTGGCGATCACTGACACGGTCAAGCGCGTGACGTGCGAGGGCGCCGACGCCGTGGTCGACGAGACGCTCGACCGCGAGGGGCTGGTGACGGTCCAGACGCCCCAGGCCTTCCGGTACCAGGCGTTGGTGAACGCCCACGGCGCGCGGTCCGACGCCACCGACGACGCGGCCCTCGTCGAGGAGGCCGGCGGGCGCGTGGTCGTCGTGCCTGGCGAGGAGCGCAACCTCAAGATCACCGGCCCCGAGGACGTCGCGCGCGCCGCGGCCCGTCTGGAGAACGCGTGAGGATCGGCCAGGGCCTCGACGCGCACCGCTTCTCTGAGGACCCCGCGAGGGTCCTGCGCCTGGGACTGGTCGAGGTGCCGGGCGCGACCGGCCTGGCCGGGCACTCCGATGCCGACGTCGCCACCCACGCGCTGTGCGACGCGCTGCTCGGCGCGGCCGGGCAGGGCGACCTCGGGCGCCACTTCCCGAGCAGCGACGCCGCGCTCGCCGGGATCTCCTCGCGCACCATGCTCGAGCGCGTCGTCGAAGTGGTCGCTGGCGCCGGGCTCACCCCGGTGTCGGCCGACGTCACCATCGTGGCCGAGCGGCCCGTCCTCGCGCCCCTGCTGGGCGAGATGGCGCGGCGCCTCGGCGAGGTCGTCGGATGTGTCGTCTCGGTGAAGGCCACCACGTCCGATGGCCTCGGGGCGCTGGGCCGGGGCGAGGGCGTCGCGGCGTCCGCGGTCGTCCTGGTCGACGAGCGCGCGTGAGCCCGCGTCCGCCCGCGCCGCGCGCCGGTCGCCCGGACCCGGGCCGCGGCCGCGACCCGCGGCGCACCGCCCGTCCGTCGGGTCCGCGCCGCGCGCCCCCGCGCGATCGTGAGGGGCTCGGGGGCGAGCAGGTCGAGGGTCGCCACGCCGTCTACGAGCTGCTGAGGGCGCGACGCCGGCGCGTCGATCGGGTCCTGGTCGCTGACGCCCAGGACCCGTCGGACCTGCTCGACGCGATCGAGCGCGAGGCCCAGGGCCAGCGCATACCGGTCCAGGTCGTGTCGATGGCGCGCCTCGATCGCGAGGCGCGCACCGAGGGCCACCAGGGTGTGATGGCCCACGCGGCGCGCCTGCCCACGGTGTCGCTCGATGCGATCCTGCGCGTCGAGCACGCCTTCCTGCTGGTCTGTGACGGCGTGACCGATCCGCGCAACCTCGGCGCCATGCTGCGCAGCGCGGACGGGGCCGGGGTGACCGGGGTGATCGTGCCGCGTCACCGCTCGGCCCGGGTGACGCCCACGGTCACCAAGACCGCGGCCGGCGCCATCGAGTACCTGACGTTCTGCGACGTCGGCGGCGTGCCGGCGGCGCTCGACCAGCTCAACCGGGCCGGCGTGTTCACGGTGGGGCTGGCGGGCGAGTCGGCCGAGTCGATCTACGACCTCGACCTCGCGACGGCGCCGGTGGCCCTCGTGGTCGGGGGAGAGGAGAAGGGTCTCGCGTCGTTGACGCGAAAACGTTGCGCCAAAGTTGTGGCCATCCCCCAATTCGGGCGCCTGAGCTCGCTCAACGCGGGCGTGGCGGTCTCGGTGGCCGCATTCGAGGTTGCTCGTCAGCGAGGCCGCCACTGAGCGACCGTTGCGTGGTGTGAGTGAATGGGTGCACCTAGGTCGCGAACACCGGTTTTCGTAACGTCGCTATGAATGTGAGGGTTCTCACGAGTGATAGAGATGAGTCTGTTGTGCTGAGCAATCAGTACGGCGCCCGAATCGGGAGTGCCATTCGCGGAGCGGGCGCGGCTTCACGCTTTCGGAGACCTCATCGCCGATGGAAGTCGTCGCCGTCACTTGTGCACCTGGACACCAGGCGCACGTAACCGCTTCAAGAAGGACAATCATGCGTCTATCGGGATACTTCACGTCCAAGAAGGAACGTGCCGTTGGTAAGGGAGTGCGAACACTCTTGGTTTCCGTCCACCAAGCGCTTTCGAAAGTTACCGCATCTTTGCTGTCCTTAAGAAAAGAAGAGATGTCGAAGGAAATGAAGCCACTGTCTCGACAAGTATCGATCAAATCC
>DAIOGY010000179.1:0-3066 GCA_036745005.1 Acidimicrobiales bacterium
GGCGACTCGACCCTCCTCGACCAGGTAGACGCCGTCGCGCGTCAGCCCGGTGAGCAGGAGGTTGGCCGGGTCGACCTCGCGGATGTACCACAGGCAGGTGAGCAGCAGCCCGCGCTCGGTTCGCGCGACCAGGTCCTCGGTCGTGCCGGTCGAGCCGGGTAGCTCGAGGACCAGGTTGTCCACCGGTGCGGCGAACTGGGCGCCCTCGCGCTGCGCGTCGGCGCGCGGTGTGAACAGGTGGGCCAGGACCCCGGCGTTGATCCAGTCAATTGGTCCGAGCGGCGCGCCGTTGTCGAAGACCGACGCGACCTCGCTCGACGCGCTCACCGCGACGAAGGGTTCGCACTGAAGACCCGGTGCGAACGGGTCGCTGCGCAACGTGAAGGGCAGGTCGCTGAGTCGGTCGCCCAGCCGGGTCCCACCACCCGGCGCCGAGAAGACCGTCCGCCCGTCGCGCGCGTCGCGCGCCGACATGGTCCAGTAGAGGTAGGTCATCAGATCCGTCACGGCGATGGGAGGCAGGATCGCTTCGTAGCGCCCGGCCTCCAACTCGTGCGTCGTGCGCGCCCACTCCAGGCGCTGGTGAACCTCCGCGGCGTGGGCGTCGACGTCCAGCCCGGCCAACATGGGGCCCGCCGACGACGTCCAGGCCGATCGCCGTCCGGCGTCGGCGCGCCCGTTGAGCTGGAACTCGCCCGTGCGCTGAACGAAGCGGCGGCGCGAACCGGTCGACGTGCCCAGGTAGGTCGTGGCGACCGTGTGCTCGGCGTACCCGGCCAGCGCCACGCCGAGCCGTTCCGCCTCGGGGAACGCGCGGGCGAGCCCGGCGACCACGGCGACGAGCTCGTCGTGCGACGTGTCCGGCGGCCCGTCAGCGAAGTCGGTGTCGGCGCCCCCGTCGACGAGCGCCGCGGCGTCGGGCGCCGGAGGCGCCGAGCGCGCGAGCGCCTCGGACTCTTCGACCAGCTCAACGACGTCGACCGACCCCGGGCGCACGACCGACGCGGCGGAAGGGCCGTGGGGACCGTCCACGACGCTCACGACCGTCACCTCGCGCGACCGCGATCGGCCATTGGACGTCGCCGAGTTCACGGCGAACCGCACGTTGACGTTCGAGGTCTCGCGCACGATGACGACGCATCCGTCGGCCCGGCTGGCGGCCAGCGCCCGCGCGACGACGTCCGGGGCCGTTGCGAAGCTCGGGTCCGGGCTCACCGGCCGGACTCCGCTCGCGCGTTGAGGACGTTCACCGACCGGAAGAGCGCCGACGGCGCGCCGTGGCTCACGGCGGCCACCTGGCCCGGCTGGGCCTTGCCGCAGTTGAACGCGCCGCACAAGAGGTAGGTCGCGTCACCGCCGACCGCCTCCATCGACCCCCAGAAGTCGGTCGTCGTCGCCTGATAGGCCGCGTCGCGCACCTGCCCCGTGAGTCGGCCGTCCTTGATCAGCCAGAACCGCTGCCCGGTGAACTGGAAGTTGTAGCGCTGCATGTCGATGGACCAGCTGTTGTCGCCCTCGACGAAGAGTCCCCGCTTCACGCCACTGATGAGGTCGTCGGTCGACGGTCCGCCGGCGGCCGGCTGCAGTGACACGTTGGCCATTCGCTGGATCGGCACGTGCAGCGGCGAGTCGGCGAACGCGCAGCCGTTCGAACGGGTCGCTCCCGCGACGGCCGCGACGGAGCGGTCGAGCTGGAATCCGACGAGGACTCCGTCGCGGATGAGGTCGAATCGCTGGCCCTCGACCCCCTCGTCGTCGATGGCGATCGTGGCCAGGCCGTGCTCGGCGGTTCGGTCGCCGGCGACGTTCATCACCGCTGACCCGTACTGGAGGGACCCGAGCTGGTCGGGCGTCGCGAACGACGTGCCGGCGTAGGCGGCCTCGTAGCCGAGCGCCCGGTCGAGTTCGGTGGCGTGGCCGATCGATTCGTGGATGGTCAGCCAGAGGTTGGTGGGATCGATCACCAGGTCGTACCGGCCCGGCTCGACCGTCGGGCTGGCCAACTTCTGGGCGAGGCGCTCGGGCAGGACCGCGAGGTCGCTCTCCCAGTCCCACCCGTCGCCCTCGAGGTACTCCCAGCCCCGCCCCACCGGCGGAGCGAGCGTGCGCATCGTCTCGAAGTCGCCATCATCGGCGACCGCGACGACCTCGAAGACCGGACGCATGCGCACCCGGCGCTGTCGCGCGACGGTGCCGGCGGAGTCGGCGTAGTGCTTGAACTCGCTCACCGCGAGCAACTGGGCGGTCACGTGAGCCACGCCCGGGGCGGACAGCAGACGCCGACTCCACTCCTCGAGGAGCGCCACCTTGTCGGCCTGGGCCACGGCGATCGGATCGGTCCGGTACGTCGAGGAGTACTCGACCTCGCCGTGCCCGGGCTCATCGACCATCTCGAAGCGGGCGTAGCGCGCCGGCGCGACCAGCCGAGCCCCTTCGACCGCCTGGCGCGCGACGAGCGCCGCCGCATCCGCGCCCAGCTCGACTGACGCCGCGAACCCCGTCGAGCCCTCAGCGATCACGCGGACGCCGATGCCCGACTCCACCTGG
Organism: Acidimicrobiales bacterium; assembly: GCA_036745005.1. Lineage (GTDB taxonomy): Bacteria > Actinomycetota > Acidimicrobiia > Acidimicrobiales > RAAP-2 > RAAP-2. Next base: position 2,548 of record DAIOGY010000179.1, read on the forward strand.
TCCAGCGTCGTCTCGACGACGCCGTCGCGCAGCACGAGCGTCTGGGCCCGGATCTCCTCGACCCGCGCGCTCGCCTCACTCGCGCCGGCCGCCGACGCGGCGGCTAGCGCCGCGTCGCTGAGCGATGCGACGAGGTCGGGCCGGTTCGCCAGGGCACCCTCCACGCGGCGACCCTAGTCTCCACCAGTCGTTTCGCGCGCTGCGGGCCCCGGCAGGGCTGGCTCGCGCGCCGCGGAACGGGAGGCGCCACACGCGGACGTAAGGTGTCTAGGGGTCGCCGTCTCGCACAAGGGAGAGGTCCTTGCCACTTCGCAATGCGGTCTATCGGGTGTACGAGCGCCGACTGGCCAGCGCGCTGCCCGCCGACAAGCTGCCCCGCCACGTCGGCGTCATCTTGGACGGTCACCGCCGGTTCGCGCGCCAGGAGACCGACGGCGAGTACCGCGCCAGCTACGAAGCCGGCATGGCCAAGCTCGAGGAGCTGCTCGAGTGGTGCTCCGAGCTGAAGATCAGCGCCGT
>DAIOGY010000180.1:0-3054 GCA_036745005.1 Acidimicrobiales bacterium
GCCCGCACGCCTGAGCGGTCCGACCATCAGCGCGACGCTTCGCAACGCAGACGGTGAGCCCATCGCCAACGCCGGCGTGAAGGTGTCGGCGACGGCCGCGAGCGGCACGCTCGCGATCGACGGTGTCGCGGCACTGACGCCGGGCAGCGCGTCGAGCTCACTCGCCAGCGACACGAACGGCGAGGTGAGCTTCACCGTCGGTTCGTCGACCGCCCAGGTGGTCGACGTGAGCGTGAGCTACCAGGGCCAGTCGATCTACACTACGTCGGTCACGTTCCTCGCGACCTCGACGACGCGGCCGGCTCCGCCGTCGATCGTCGTGCTCGTGCCGCTCGTGGGCGGCTTCGCCCTTCGGCTGCGCGGACCGCCCAATAGCGGGGGCAGCGCCATCGAGTCGTACCAGTACTCGATCAACGGCGGCCGGTCGTGGGTGACCATCGCGCGCGGCGCCGCTTCGATCAACGTGACCTCGCTCGCAAAGGGCCAGGCCTACCGCGTGATCGCGCGCGCCCTGAACGCCGTGGGCCCCTCGAAGCCGACGGCGCCCAAAGAAGTCGTTACCCGTTCGTAGCAAACACGCGCTGCGGTGCTCTGCCCCGGGCGGTGGGCACCCCGCTCCTAAACTTTTCATGGTGACGGTCCCCATCGAACGTGGCGATCCCCCCTTCGAAGGACGCGAGTGAAGATCCGACGTACCACCCTGATGGCCATCGCGGTGCTGGCGGGGGCGCTGCTCGCGCCCGGCGCGTCGCGCGGGGCGACGACGGCGACGCCGACCAACGGACAGCCCCTCTACCAGTTCGTTGAGACGGGCACCGAACCCCTGCCCTGGAACGCCGTCTCCTTAGAGAGCGAGCTCAACTCGACCACCATGCTCGGCGGCCCCCACGGCGCGACCAGTGCCACCGGGGGCGTCCTCGCGTACCGGACGAACGACGACCAACTGGCGGCGCTCACCCTCACGGCGAGCGGCACGACGTCCTGGCTGAACTACACGTCGGGCAACGACGTGCCCCCGCCCGGCGCGGACCCGGTCCCGTTCTTCGACCCTTCGGGCAACGTCGACCTGCTCTACGTCGACGAGAGCGGCGACCTGATCCTGCTCACACCCAACGATCCCGCGACGGCGCTCGACGCTCGTCTCTACTACGACACGCCGTGGCGGCCCTACATCGCGACCGATCTCTCGGCGCTGACCGGCGTGCCGGCCGCCAAGGGCCTCGCGAGCGCGCAGGTAGCGGGAACGACGGGCACGATCGCCTACCTCGCCGCCAACGGCAACATCGAAGTGCTCACGCTTTCCTGGGTGCCGGGTCAGGCCGTCCCGGTCTATGGCCAAAACGACGCCACCGTGACCTCCGCCAGCGTTCCGCCTTCGACGGCGACCACCACAACCACCACGAAGTCAACCACCACATCCACCACGAAGTCCACGACGACCACGCTGCCGCCGGTCGGCCCGACGGCCTTCGCCAGCGACCCCCTCGTGCTGCCGGGACCAACGCCCAGCTTCGCCGCGACGCTCGGCGACGGTGATCTCGTCGTCTTCGCGAGCGGCGCCTCCCTCGGCTCATGGACCAACGAGAACGTCACCGCCCTCACCAACGGTGCGCCCGTGTCGGGATCGCTCTCCCTCGGCACGAGCCCGTCGGAGATCGCCCTCGCCGGACTTACGAGCGGTGGCAGCGTCGAGCTCTTCACGACCGGGTACTTCACCGCGGCGGCGCAAGTGACCCACGCGCTTCCCGCGACGCCGGGTGTCTGGATCGCGCAGGACCTCACGAGCCTTGCGACCGGCGCGCCGCCACTCAGTGGCCAGCTCTCGGTGCAAGTGACCCTGACCCAGATTGCCGTCGCGGGCCAGGCCGCCAATTGGGGCGACCTCTTCGTCTTGACGAGCCTCACTGGATCGTCGACGTGGAGTGCGACAGATGTCTCGGTAACGGCCGGCAGCTCCGCGCGCACCGTCGGCAACATCGTCACGGGTCTGGGGATCAACGGACAGCTGACGCTCTACGCGGCGGGCGTCAACGCCCCACCGCCCCAGGGCGTCGGCGTCTACGCCATACCCTCCGCGAAGTGGACCCAGGCGATCACCGACGGCTGGCCCATCATCTCCGAGACCGGCGGGCTCGGGACGCGCTCGGCGCCCTGGGTCGGCTTCACCAGCGCGGCGAGCGTCGCTGCGTCGCCAGACTTTCTGATGGGACAGGCCATCTACAACTCGCACAAGCGCGTCACCTGGCTCTCGTTCTGGACGGTGAGCGGGCCCCTCGCTGGCCAACCCCTGACGACGGCCAACTACTACACCCACGGCTACGACGCCGGCGTCTGGGTGGCGACCCAGATCGACACCTACCGCAGCCTCGGCGTGGGGCTGAAGCCCGACTGGGTCATCTTCGACCCCGAGGGCTACCCCAACAACCACTCGGGCCTCGACGCACCGAGCGGCGCCTCGAACGCCACGCTCGCGCTCTACGCCACCTACTGGACGGCCATGCTCTCGGGCTGGCAGCAGGGCATCGCCTCAGTTGACCCGTCGCTGCACGCCGGCGTGTACGCCGAACAGTCCGAGTACCGCAACTACCAGCTCTCGTCGCTCGACATGCCCGCCTTCATCGCGCTCGCCTTCACCGGCCCCGGACCGGTGCCGGTGCCCGGCGCCAGCGGGACCAACGTGCGAGGCTTCATCTCCTTCGGGGCGGCCTGCACGCCCGAGGCAAAGCTCGAGAGCGAGGCCTCGACCTTGCTCAACCCGCCCTGGGGCGGCCAGTTCAACACGCTGCAGTTCAACCCGGGGGTGTACTGCGCCCCGCCCTAGGCCTAGTCTTGGCCCGTGAGCGACGATGACGCCTCGAGCCCGAAGTCCCAGGACCTCAAAGCCCGCATCAAGGAGATCACCCAGCCGATCGTCGACTCACTCGACGCGCGTCTCAGCGCGCTCGTCGACAAGCGCGTTGATCAGCGAGTCGACGAGACCCTGAAGGACCGCCTCTCGGTGATCGAGCGAGCCATCGCCGACCTCGACCGCGCGGTCCAGGACCTCCAGGACCG
>DAIOGY010000181.1:0-2997 GCA_036745005.1 Acidimicrobiales bacterium
AGCGCGAGCAGCGCCCCCGGCGCGCTCGTCGCGGCCTCGGCGTCGAGCACGTCGAGGTCGACGCCGCCGAGCAGGTGCTGCTCCCAGGCCAGCAGCGATCCGCTCGTGGCCATGCAGCCGTTGGGCAGCCACGTGTCGGGTATCGGGTAGTAGTCGAGGTAGAGGCGCGGGTCGAGCAGCATCGAGTTCGACACGCACAGGATGTCGCCCGCGCCGCCCAGCTTCACCAACGTGTCGCCCTCGCTGACCAATCCGGCGCCGTAGGCCGAGAGCACGTGATCGGCGCCGCCGACCACGATCGGGGTGCCGGCGCGCAGCCCGGTGAGCGTTTCGGCGTAGCTGGAGACCTCGCCCACCACGTCGCCGGGGTGGCGCACGGGCAGGAGCTCCGGCCAGGCCAGTCCCGTCGCCGCCTGGACCGCCCCCAACGGCTCGAAGTCCAGGGTGTAGAGACCGCTTTCTAACGCCCAGTTGCGCTCGACGTGCGCCTGCGCCCCCAGTCGCCGGGCCACGTAGTCGTACGAGCCGACGAGGGCCGTTGTCTTTTCCCAGGCCTCGGGCTCGTGGCGCGCCAGCCACAGGGCGCTGGGGGCGACCGACTGTTGTGACAGCACCGAGCCGGAGATGTGGAGCAGATCCAGGTCCGACAGCGCCTCGCGCAGCTCGCGCAGCTCCTGGGTCGCCCGCGCGTCGTTCTGGAGCATCGCACGGCGCAGGGGCCGCCCGGGACCGTGCACGAAGAGGATCGCCGGCACCATGCCGGCGACCGCCACCGCCGCGACGTCGGCGTTCGTCGCGTTGGCCGTCGCCAGGAGTCTCGGCACGAGCGCGGCCAGGGCCCGCCACCACTCCTCGGGGTCGGCCTCGGCCCAGCCGGGGTGATCGGAGTACAGGGTCACGTCGACACTGTCCGAGGCCACGATGCCCGTGTCGGGGTCGAGGAGTATCGCCTTGACGCTCGAGGACCCGAGGTCCACGCCGAGCAGCAGCGACGCGTCAGGCACTGCGCGCCGCGTCGACGAAGCGCTTCACGCGCTCGGGGTCGACCTCGTTCCAGGTGTAGCCGTCGCGCTTGAGCGACGAGCCCACGACGCACCCGTCGGCGTAGGCGAAGAACTCCTTGATGGTCTCGGCGCGCGCGCCGGTGTTGAGCAGGACCGGCACGTCGGGGTCGAGCGCCTCGCGCACCGCGGCGACCACCGACAGGTCCGGCCCGGTGCCGGCCATCGGTCCCGAGACGAGGATCACGTCGACCAGCGAGGAGACGACGATCGATTGGGCGATCTGCGCGGGCGTGCGAGAGCCGGTCGACGACGCGAACTCCGGGGTGACGTTGGCGAAGACCGCGAGGTCGTCACGGCCGAAGGCGCGTCGGTTGCGCATCAACGTCGCCACGTCCGGACTCCACGCCCCCATGTCCGACTCCCACGAGCCGGTGACGACCTCGCGCATGAAGGCGGCGCCGCTGCCCACCGCGATCGCGAGCGCGCACTGCGGGTCCCAGAGGAAGTCGACGCCGAAGGGCCGGTCGGGCGGCTTGCACTCGGTGGCGACGCGCGTCATGACGGCGGCGGCCTCCAGTCCCGCGTGCAGCTGGTAGGGGCGGTCGCCCTCGTTGCAGAACATCACTGCGTCGAACCCTCCCGCAAGGAGATGGTCGACGTCGCGCTTGACGTGATCGACCAGCCCCTCGACGCCCTCGACGTGGTCGTAGAGCGGCGTGCCGGGCAGCGGCGGCACGTGGGCCATGGCGATGAGGGGCTTGGCCACCTCGGGGAAGATCTGGCGGAAACGCGACATCACTCACTCTCCTTGGCTGAACCCACGCAGCGCACGTCGAGGCCCATCGCGCGCGCCGCGCGCACCACCTCGTGGTCGTGTGCTGCGTCAGTGATCAGGACGTCGACCTCGGCCAGCGGCGCCACGGCGCAGAAGGTCACGCGGCCGAGCTTGGTGGCGTCGGCCAGGACGACGACCCGGCGCGCCGAGGCGATCGCCGCCCGCTTGACGTGGGCGTCGTCCTCGTTGTACTCGGTGAGCCCCTCGAGGGCCACGGCGGCCACGCCCAGGTAGACGGTGTCGCAGTGGTACTGGGCGAAGGCCTCTTGCGCCCGGGGTCCCACGAGGGAGAGCTCGCCCGGGCGCACCGTGCCCCCGGTGAGGATCGTGCGCACCCTCGCGCGGGTGGCGAGCTCGTTGGCGATGAGCAACGAGCTGGTGACGACCGTCACCTCCACGTCGTCGCGCAGGGCCTTGGCCATCGCGGCGGTCGTGGTGCCGATGTCCAGGATGATGGTCTCGGAGTCCTGGACCATGACGGCCGCGGCGGCGCCGATGGCCGACTTCGCCGCGGCCTCGACGCCGGCGCGTTGGTGGATCGGCGGCTCGTAGGCGCGCCCGTTGAGGAAGATGGCCCCGCCGCGGGCCCGTCGGGCCAGCCCCTCGCCCTCTAAGTAGTCGAGGTCGCGCCGGATGGTCATCTCGGAGGTCCCGTAGAGGTCGGCCAGCACGGTGATCGAGGCCTCGCCCTGGAGGCGGAGCCGCTCGGCGATGGCCCCTCGGCGCTGGGTGGCGTTCACGGTCCCACCCTATGTGAGAAATTCACAGATTACCAGCCGGTTTCTGTGACTTTCTCACATTCCGCGCGGCGCGGCATCCTCGTCGTCGGGACGCGGCGGGTACGTGGTGCGGTCGGGCACCTCGAGGGCCATGCCCTCGACATAGACCACGATCCGGTTACGGCCGTCGCGCTTGGCCTGATACATCGCCGCGTCGCCCCGGGCCAGCCAGGTCCGCGCGTCGGGCGCCGGGCTGAGGGCCACGCCGACGCTGGCCGTGGTCGCGAGCGACGCGGCCCCGTAGGTGACGGGCTCGGCGACCGCGGCGGCCACCCGGCGGGCGATCTCCTCGCCCTCGGCCCGTCCCCCGACCGGGTAGCACACGGCCACGAACTCGTCACCGCCCAACCGGGCGACGAAGTCGGCCGGGCGCAGGACG
>DAIOGY010000182.1:0-2953 GCA_036745005.1 Acidimicrobiales bacterium
TGGTGAGTTCCTCGGTCAGCCCGAGGGGTCGCCACTGGGTGAGGGCGTAACTCGGGCTGCCCGGTCCGGCGAAGACGTAGGTGGCCGATCTCACGCGCTGCTTGAAGATGGTCCGCTGGACCTCGCTGGCCTCGTCGTAGGAGGTGAGACTCAGCGGCTCCAGCGTCGTGAGCAGCGACGTGGAGAAGTAGTCGACCAGCTTCTCGGTCATCTCGGGGACGTTGAGTTGAAATCCGTATGCGCTGTCGAGGTTGACCGCTCGGACCTCGCTCAGTCGGGCCAGGAGGTCGCGATGGACCTTGGTCATCCCCGGCGCTGTTTCACCCGAGCCCAGTAGTGCCACGACGCCCGAACCCACCGCCGTAGCGTATCGGCCGGGTGGGTCATCCACCTTCGGTCGCTAGTTTGGTCGGGTGGACAACGTCGTGATCAGTGTGCGTCAGCGGGCCCGGGGCAACGTCACGGCCGCGATGATCCTGTGGTCCCTCGTGATGGCCGTTGCCCTGTTCCTCTATGAGTCGACGTGGTCGTCCGCGTCGGCCGCGACCTGGACGGCAGTGGCGGCGACGGGGCTCTTCGGGCTCTACCTGGGCTGGCGACGTCGCATCGCCGCGGTGCTGGTGGCGCCATTCGTGAGCTGGTTCTTCGCGTGGCCGTTGCTGTGGATCGCGGCGATGGTGCGCGACGGCTTCGTGAAGGGCCTCTTCGTCGGGCTGTTTCTCGTGACGATCGGTTGGGTGGTCATCGGTTTCACCGAGTTCGTCGGGCTGGGTGTGGTCGCGGTGCTCGCGCGCTGGGTGCGCGGGTCCCATGGTGCGAACGGGGACGTCGTCATCGTCGGTCCCTCGCAGTAGCCCTTAGAGGTTCTCCAGCACCAGCAGCAGGATCTGCATCCACGACTCCTCGGACTCGGGGTGCAGGGAGATGTCGTTGAGGGCGCGCGCGAAGCTGTAGCCCTCGAGCAGGATCGCGAGCTGGCGCCCGGTCAGGCGCCGCCCGAAGAGGCCCCGGGCCTGGACCTCCTCGATGAGCGCCGCCATCCGGGTGAGGTACTCCTCCTGGACCAGGATGAAGCTGCGCTGCATCTCCGGGCGCGCTAGCGCCGCGGTGGAGACGCGCAGTCGGATCCGCCGGAAGTCCCTGAGCGCCTCATGCACCTGGTCGTCGGCCGCGCCGTCGCGGTAGAAGGCCAGCAGCGAGGTCATCGAATCGGCGCCGGCGGTGTTCAGGCGCAGCAGGTCCACGTAGCGCAGGGCCTTGTCTTCGTACATCGACAGGAACGTGGCGTCGATGAGACCCTGGCGGGACCGGAAGTTGTTGTAGATCACGGACGAGCTGAGCCCAGTGTCCTCGCAGATGTCCGCGATGCGCAGCTCGCTCTCGTCGGCTTCGGCGAGCCGCTTGGCGGTGGCGTCGATCAGCAGCCGCCGCGTGGACTCCGCGCGCTCGTGGACCACGGTTCTCCCTCCACCCGGTGCCGCCGTGTCGAGTCGAGACGCCGACGCCGAGTCAGTCCATGCTGTTAAGGCGAAGTTTATAAAGGTGCCGTCGGAGAAATGCGCCATGCGGCGAGTTCGCCAGCGCCGAACGAGTCATCCGCGGTGCACGACGTCGGCGAGTCGGCGCCACTCGTCGTGCGGACGCGACGTGGTCGCCTCGCCCAGCACCTGGAGGCACACGTGGTCGGCGCCCGCGGCGCGGTGCTCGGCGACGCGCGACGCGACCGCCGACTCGTCACCGTGGACGACGAGGGCGTCGCACAGCCGGTCCGAGCCGCCGCGCACGAAGTCGGCGTCGTCGAAGCCGAGGCGGCGCCAGCTGTTGCGGTAGTTCTCGAGGCCGGTGTAGTGCTCGAGGTGCTCGTGGGCCCGGCGCAGGAACTCGTCGCGGTCCTGTCCGAGCACGACCGACTGTTCGACGGCGAGGAAGCGGTCGCCGATGGTGCGACGGGCGAGCACGGTGTGCTCGACGGTCACCAGGTAGGGCAGGACGCCGTCGGCGCGGGTCGCGCCGAGTTCGAGCATCCGGGGTCCCAGCGCGGCGAGGACCCGGGCGTAGCGGTGGCCGGTCTCGTGCGCGAGCATGGGGGCGGCGTCCATCGCGTCGAGGTACTCGCGCATGGCGCGCACCGGAGTGTCGTAGACGTGTCCGCGCAGACGCTCCACGAGCGGCCGGTGGCTGACGCCGAGCCCGAGCACGAAGCGATCGTCGTAGGCCGCGTTGAGGGTGCGCGCCGCGTTCACCGACGCGACCGCGTCGCGGGCCCAGATGTTGGCGATACCGGCGCCGACCACCAGGCTCGTGGTCGGCGCCAGCAGCAGGCTCGCGCTCGTGAGTGCCTCGCGGCCCCACGATTCGTTGATCCACAGGGCGCCGTACCCGAGCGACTCGACCTCGAGGGCGAGCTCGCCCACCCGGGCCGGCGCCACCCACTCGTGGGTCATCGTCCACAGACCGACCGTGCCGCGAAGACGAGCCAGGGAGTCGGGCTGCTCGTCCACGCGGTCAGCCTAGGGAGTTTGGCGTGGCGCGTCGGGGCCGACCACAATGGTGCATGGCCTACGTCGTCGCCGTCGTCTCGGCGTGGCTGGCGTTCTCCGCGGCGACGGCGCTGCGACCCGGGCGCCGGGGCGTGTTCGCCGCCCTGGCCTTTCCCGTCGGCTGGGCGGCCGGCGAGCTCCCGGTCCAGGCGCTCGTCGTCGAGGGGGTGCTGGTGGGGCTGCTCCACTGGTGGGGCTGGCCGCGCACGGTGTGGCTCGGCGACCTCGACGCGGTCCTCGCCGCGCTCGTCGTGGTCGAGAACCTGGCCCTGGTGGGCATCCTCCTGCGGGCCCCGAGCGTGACGCGCCGAGCCCTCGCGACGAGCCCGCGTCGCCCGCTCCGCCTGCCCGGAGCCCGCGACGACCGGTACGGCTCGTGGTGGCGCACGGCCCTGCAGTTCTCCTTTCACCCG
>DAIOGY010000183.1:0-2948 GCA_036745005.1 Acidimicrobiales bacterium
CGATCTCGTGACCCTCGGCGTCCGCCGAGACCGTGACGACGGCGTCCACGGTCACGACGCCGTCGGTGACCACCTCCTCGACGACCTCCTCGTTGCCCTCGTTCTCGGAGCGGATGTCGATGCGCCACCCGGTGAGGCGCGCGGCGAGGCGCGCGTTCTGGCCCTCCTTGCCGATGGCCAGCGAGAGCTGCTGGTCGTGCACGATGACCGTGGCGATGCCCTCCTCGTCGTTGAGGCGCACCTCACGGATGCGCGCGGGGGCCAGGGCGGCCTGGATGAACGACACCGGGTCGTCGCTGTAGGGCACGACGTCGATGCGCTCGCTGCGCAGCTCGTTGGTGATGTTGCGCACGCGGCTGCCGCGAGCGCCCACGCACGCGCCGACCGGGTCGACCATCGAGTCGTGGGACGCGACGGCGATCTTGGATCGGTGCCCGGGCTCGCGGGCCAGCGCCTTGATCTCGACGATGCCGTTGGCGATCTCGGGCACCTCGATCTCGAAGAGCTTGGCCACCAGCGCGGGGTGCGTGCGGCTCACCACGATCTGGGGGCCCTTGGTGGTCTTGCGCACCTCGACGATGTACACCTTGATGCGCGCGCCGTGCTCGTAGCGCTCGAAGGCGATCTGCTCGGCCTGGGGCAGCAGCGCCTCGACGCGCCCGAGGTCGAGCAGCGTGTAGCGGTTGTCGTTCTGCTGGACGGTGCCCGAGACGATGTCGCCCTCGCGGTTGGCGAACTCCTCGTACATCTGGCGGCGCTGGATGTCGCGGATGAGCTGCATGAGGACCTGCTTGGCGGTCTGGGCGGCGATGCGCCCGAAGTCGTCGGGCGTCGCGTCCCACTCGCGCGTGACGTTGCCCTCCACGTCGAGCTCGAGGCCCCACACCTTGATCTCGCCGGTCTCGGGGTTGATCTCGACCTCGGCGTCCTCGGCCGAGTCGGGGCGGCGCTTGTAGGCGGCCAGCAGGGCGTTGGCCAGCGCGACGAGCAGCTCGCCCTCGTCGATGTTCTGGTCCCGGGCGATCTGTCCCAGCGCCTCGAGGAAGTCAAAGTTCGCCATGGTCAACCTTTCGAGCTCGTGGACGAGCGCCCGCGCGACGGCGACGGCTTGGCCTCGGCGCCCCACACGAAGACCGTGCGGGCTCGCTCGACGTGAGTGAGGGGGACGACGACGCGACCGCGCTCGGCGTCGTCGATGGTGACGGTGGTGGCGTTGGCGTCGGCCACCACGCCCTCGAGCCGGCGCGTGGGCTCGCCCGCGCGGCGCTCGCGCAGGGTCACGAGCTCGCCGACGGCCGCCGCGAAGTGGGCGGGCGTGCGCAGCTTGCGCTCCAGGCCGGGGCTCGACACGTCGAGGGTGAAGTGCCCGGGGATCGGGTCGGCCGCGTCGAGCCACTCGCTGATGGCCCGGTTGGCGGCGGTCAGGGCCTCGAGGTCCACCCCGCCGGGGCGGTTGACCGTGACGTTGAGCGACCCGGCGACGAGCTCCACGTCGTAGAGCTCGAGCCCGAGATCGGACAGCAGGGGGCGGAAGGGGGTCTCGAAGTCCATGCCCTCTCCTTCCTGGCCGCGGGACGTTCGGACAAAAGAAGAGCGCGGGCCAAAGGCCCGCGCGTCAACGAGTCCAAACGTCCTTGGCGGACTGTCCGGTCAAGTGTAGCAGCGCCCTGGCCTGGTCACAACCGCGAAAGGGTCCCGCGGGCCGCCCGAAACGGGCCTCAATACGACTTGCCGACCACGCAGACCAGGCCCTCCTCGTCGTCCGAGTCCGGGATCGAGCCGTCGGCGCGCTGGAGGGCCCGCACGGTGACGGCCTCGGCGCGCAGCGCGACCTCGCCGTCCCCGTCGACCGTGGCCCAGGCCAGACGCGCGAAGCCGGTCTGGGCGGCCTCGACGGCCTCCCCGATCGTGGTCACGTCGACCGTGTGGTCGTCACGGTACGCCAGCGCCGCCCGGTAGAGGTCGGACTGGACCGAGTCCAGGAGCTGGCCGACGCGCGCGACCAGGTCGGCCCTCGTCGGGGCCTCCTTGGTCCCGGTGTCGCGGCGCACCACCGTGACGACACCGTCTGTGAGGTCGCGCGGACCGACCTCGACGCGCAGCGGCACGCCCTTGATCTCCCAGTCGGTCACCCGGCGACCGAAGCTGCCGCGGCCCCGGTCGACCTCCACGCGCACCCCGGCGCGCGCCAGGTCGTCCGCGATCGCGGCGACCGCCTCGGTGACCTCGGGCCCCTCGCGCACACCCAGCACCACCACTTGGACCGCGGCCAGGCGCGGGGGCACGAGCAGGCCGCGGTCGTCGCCGTGACCCATCACCAGGCCGCCCACCAGTCGCGTCGACGCCCCCCACGACGTCGTCCAGCACAGCGTCGACTCGCCCGCCTCGCTCTGGTAGTAGACGTCGAAGGCGCGCGCGAAGTTCTGGCCCATCTCGTGGCTGGTCGCCATCTGCAGGGCCTTGCCGTCGCGCATCATCCCCTCGGCGGTGATCGAGTTGATCGCCCCGGGGAAACGCTCGCTCGCGGGCTTGATGCCGAGGAAGGTCGGCATGGCCATCACCTCGCGCAGGAACTCGTCGTAGACCTCGAGGTGGATGCGCCGCGCGTAGCCCGCCGCGTCCTCGTAGGTCGCGTGCGCGCAGTGGCCCTCCTGCCACAGGAACTCGCTCGAGCGCAGGAACAGCCGGGGCCGCAGCTCCCAGCGCACGACGTTGGACCACTGGTTGAGCAGCAGCGGCAGGTCGCGGTAGCTCTGGACCCACTTGGCCATGAACTCGCCCACCACGGTCTCGCTGGTGGGGCGCACGACGACGGGCTCGGCGAGCTCCTCGCCCCCGGCGAACGTGACCACCGCCAGTTCGGGGTTGAACCCCTCGACGTGCTCGGCCTCGCGCGCGAAGTAGCTCTGGGGGATGAAGAGCGGGAAGTAGGCGTTGCGCGCGCCGCA
>DAIOGY010000184.1:0-2943 GCA_036745005.1 Acidimicrobiales bacterium
ACCGCGCTGTCGAGCGCCCTCGCCGTCGTCCAGGAGAACAGCTACGACCTCACGCTCGACCTGGTGAGTCCGGGCGGCGTCGTCACCCAGATCGTCGCCGGCGACACGCCGCTGGCGCGCCCGCCGACCGTCGCCGACGTGCGCGCCTCCCTGCACGGCGTGCACACGTCGAGTGACCTGCCGGGTTTTCGCTACGAGTCGATGAGCGTGGGCGGGGGCGACCACCTGCTGATCGCGACGAGCACCGACCTGATCGACCGCCGGAACCGCCAGCTGGAGGTCCGCATCGCGGTCGCCGCCGCGATCGCCGCGGCGCTGTTGGGCGTCGTCGCGCGCGTCATCGTCCAGCGCGACCTGCGCACGGTCGACCGGCTCATCGGCTACGCCGGGGACGTCTCGCGCGGCGAGTTCGACGAGGTCATCCCTGCGCCGAGCGGCAGCCGGGACTTCCAGGACCTCCAGGCGTCGCTGGCTCACATGGTGGCATCGCTCCAGCGGACGATCGAGGCCGAGCAGCGCATCGCCCGCGTGACCCAGCAGTTCATCGGTGACGCCTCGCACGAGCTGCGCACGCCGCTCACGGTCGTGCGCGGCTACGTCGAGCTGCTGGCACGAAAGGACGTGTCGGAGGAGCAACGCATGCGCGCCATCGAACGCGTGACCACCGAGGTGGCGAGAATGGACCGGTTGGTTCGCGACCTGCTGTTCCTCGCCGAGGTGAACGAGGTCCCCCGCGTCGAGGTCACGCCGATCTCGCTCAGCGCGCTCGTCGAGGGCGCCGCGCGCGACTTCATGACCGACCACCCGAGCCGGCCGGTCACCGTCGATGTCCAGCCCGACCTCGTCGTGGCGGGGCGAGCGGACTACTTCGAGCGGCTGCTCGGCAACGCGTTGTCGAACGTCGCGCGCCACACCGCCGGGCGCGATCCGGTGCGCGTGAGCCTCGCCGCTGACGCGCTCCGGGTCCGCCTCGTCGTCGAGGACGGCGGACCCGGCCTGCCCGACGAGATCTACGGGTCGGCGCCCGAGCGGTTCCGCCGATTCGACGAGGCGCGCAGCCGCGCGACGGGCGGCACCGGACTGGGCATGAGCATCATGGCTGACGTGACGCGCGCGCTCGGCGGGTCGATGACCACCGCGCGCAGCGACCTCGGCGGGCTGGCCATCACGTTCAGCTTCACGCGCGACGCAGGACCGCCCAGGTAAAGGGCTGCTCGACGCCCGCGGGCGTCACGTGGACCTCGCGCTCGCTCGACTCGAGCACGAAGGCCTCGCCGAAGGCCTCGGCCAGTTCGCCGGCGCCGTAGCGCGCGACCGCGAGTCCCGAGCACTGCGTGGGCCCGTCCGGCGCGAAGGCGCCGATGACCGCCACCGCCCCGGGGCGCAGGACGCGGGCCGCGCCCTCGGCGTAGCGTCGCCGGTCGCCCGGCAGGACCAGGAAGTGGAAGAGCGCGCGATCGTGCCACAGGTCGAAGTGACGCTCGGGACGCCACGCGAGCACGTCACCCTCGACCAGGGTGACGAAACCCATCTCGTCGTGCGTCGCGATCTGGTCGAGCGCCTCGCGCGAGAGGTCCACAGCGGTCAGGTCGAGGAAGCCGCGCTCAGCGAGGCGTTCGAGCAAGCGCGAGGCGCCCGCACCGACGTCGACGATGGCTGACGTGACCGAGGCGTGGGTCTCCACCAATCGCAACGAGACCATCGGCTCGCGCTGGTACCAGCTGAGAGAGGTGGGAGCGCGAGTCGCGTAGACCTCGTCCCAGCGGGCGCTCGCCGTCGCGTCGTCGCGCGGCGTCACCGCTACCTGGTGTGCTTGATCAGCTCGGAGCGGTGTTGGAACTCTTGGGCGTCGATCTCGCCGCGGGCGAATCGCATCTTGAGCGTCTCGATCGCCGTCTCGTCGTTGGACGGCACGTCGTGAACGCGCCCGTAGTGAAGCACGACGAGCGCGACCACGAGGGCGATCGCGACCCAGACGATGATGGTGGTGATTGTCCCGCCAGCCCACCAGCCGGATCCCGCCGCGTGGTTGTAGACAGCGAAGGGCATCTCGACCCTCCTTTCACTCCTAAGGGCCACGCTAATGGCATCTGGCGGGAACCGAGTTCGCGGCGACGATGGGGCCGCGAACTCGGTGCCCGTGCGACCCCGCGACGGTAGTTTGGGCCGATGGACCTGCCCGCACTCTCCGTCATCGCACTGGACTGCCCGGACCCGTTGGCCCTGGCCGACTTCTACTCGCGCGTCACCGGTCTGGCCGTCGAACCCCTGGGGGACTTTCCCCCCGACCAGGTCACTTGGATCGAGCTCGTCAATGAGGGACGCCCGACCATGGGCTTTCAGAAGATCGACGGCTACGTCGCGCCCACCTGGCCCGAGGGCGCCGTGCCCCAGCAGGCGCACCTCGACTTCGCCGTGCGCGACCTCGACGAAGGCGAAGCGCACGTCCTCTCAGCCGGGGCGACCGTGGCCGGCTACCAGCCGGGGCGCACCTTCCGCGTCTACTTGGACCCGGTGGGCCACCCCTTCTGCCTGGTGCTGCACACCGAGGATTAGACGCCGCTGAGCAGCGCCACCCCGAGGACCACCGCCGCCGCCGGGAACGCCACCCGGCGCAGCGGGCGCTCCTTGAAGACCAGCGATCCGATGAGCGCGGCCCACAGGACTCCCGTCTCGCGCAACGCGCTGACCTCGCCCAGCGCCGCGCGCTGCTGGGCCCAGAGAACGACGGCGTAGCCGGCCACCGACAGGACCCCGGCGCTCAGCCCGATGACCACGAAGCGCCGGCCCGGCCACCAGGCCACGCGGCGCGTGGAGGCCGCGCCGACGGTCCACAACGTCGCCTGGATCGCGAACAGCGTGACCGCGTAGCGCAGCGTGTCGTGGCTCGCGCGCACGCCCAGGCCGTCGACCACGCTGTAGACGGCGATGGCCGCGCCGGTC
>DAIOGY010000185.1:0-2872 GCA_036745005.1 Acidimicrobiales bacterium
GCGTGGACGCCGGCGTGACGACGCTGGCGTCCACGGCGGCGGTGGTCGTGGCCGCGCGACCGGTGCTCGAGGTCGTGGCCACGCTCGCCACGACCCCGGTCGGCCTCACCGTGGTCGTGCCCTCAGACGGCGGGTAGCGTCGGCGGGTCCCAGACCGTCGCGGGCACCGGCGCGGGCACCGGAGCCACCGGCCGGTCGGCAGCGGCCGCGGGCGCGCGCGGGCTCGATAGCGAGCTCACGGTCTTGACGGCGCGGTCGTGGACCGGCTCGCCGTGCGCCTCGTCGATCAGCCGGGCCGCGGCCTCGCCGTCGAGCGTCTCGTGTTCGAGCAATGCCCGGGCGAGCGCCTCGAGGCCGCGTCGGTGCAGGGTCAGCACCTCGATCGCGCGGGCCTCCTGCTCGCGCAGGATCCGTTCGACCTCGTCGTCGATCATCGTCGAGGTGTGGTCCGAGTAGTCACGCGTGTGCATGAGGTCCTCGCCCAGGAAGACCTGGTTGTTCTGTCCCCAGGCCATCGGACCGATCTCCTTGGACATGCCCCACTCGCGCACCATGCGCCGCGCCAGGTCCGTGTTGCGCTGCAGGTCGTCGGCCGCGCCCGTCGAGAGGTCGCCGTAGACGAGGAGCTCGGCGACACGACCACCCATGCGCATGCACAGCGAGTCCTCCAGGTGACCGCGGGCCATGATGTGGCGGTCCTCCTCGGGCAGGGTCATCGTCACGCCCAGCGCCATGCCGCGCGGGATGATCGTGATCTTGTGCAGCGGGTCGGTCTTGTCGAGCACGTAGGCCAGCAGGGCGTGGCCGCTCTCGTGGAAGGCGATGCGCTCGCGCTCCTCATCGTTGAGCACCATGGTGTCGCGCTCCTGGCCCATCAGGACGCGGTCGCGCGCGGACTCGAAGTCCTCCATCGAGATGGTGGGCGAGTTGCGGCGCACCGCGTGCAACGCGGCCTCGTTGACCAGGTTGGCCAGGTCGGCGCCGCTCATGCCGGGCGTGCCGCGAGCGACGAGGTTGAGGTCGACCGACGCGTCCAGCGGCTTGGACTTGGAGTGGACCTGGAGGATCGGCAGGCGCTCTTCGAGGTCGGGCAGCGGGACGACGATCTGGCGGTCGAAGCGGCCCGGGCGCAGCAGCGCCGGGTCCAGCACGTCCGGCCGGTTGGTGGCGGCCATCACGACCACGCCTTCGGTGGCCTCGAATCCGTCCATCTCGCTCAGCATCTGGTTGAGGGTCTGTTCACGCTCGTCGTGGCCGCCGCCCAGACCGGCGCCGCGCTTGCGCCCGATCGAGTCGATCTCGTCGACGAAGACGATCGCCGGCGCCTGCTTGCGCGCGGTGCTGAACAGGTCGCGCACGCGGCTCGCGCCCACGCCGACGAACATCTCCATGAAGTCCGAGCCCGAGACCGAGAAGAACGGCACGCCGGCCTCGCCGGCCACCGCGCGCGCGAGCATCGTCTTGCCGGTGCCCGGCGGGCCCACGAGCAAGATCCCCTTGGGCACGGTCGCCCCGATCGTCGTGTAGCGGCCCGGGTTCTTCAAGAACTCGACGACCTCGCTGATCTCCTGCTTGACGCCCAGGTAGCCGGCCACGTCGGCGAACGTCGTCGTCGGACGGTCCTGATTGAACTGCTTGGCCCGCGAGCGCCCGACCGACATCATGGAGTTCATCTGGCCCTTGGCCTGGCGATTGACGAAGACGAAGAAGGCGACGATCAGCAGGATCCAGATCAGGTACGGGAGTAGCGCCGCCACCAGGCTCGACGGGTTGGCGAAGGTGACCTTGACGTTGCCCGAGCGCAGGGCGTTGACCTCGTCGGTGAGCGCCGGCGCCGGACCGTTGGTGGAGTACTTCAGGCCGTCCTTCAGCTGCCCGGTGATGATGCCGGTGCCGTTGTTGATGGCGGCTGACGCGACCTGGTGGATCCGGGCGTCGTGGATCAGGGCCGAGTACGACAGGGTCTTGACCGCCCCGCCGCGGAAGAACGACGGGATGAAGAGGATCCCGACGAAGAAGGCGATGATGGCGATCGTGAGGAGCCGGCGCCGCGAGTCGGGCGCCATGGGCTTCTCGGACCCCGGGAGCACTCTCTTGAAGCCGGATCGGTTGTTCGGGGGCATACTCACTGCGTCCAATCTAGGGCGAGGCTGTGAGTAACGGTCTCAGGGGCTGTGCAAAACCTCTGGTTCGTCGTTAGTAGGGTGAAACATCGTGAGCGATCTCCCCGCGGCGGTCACCGAGGCGCGCCGTCGGGCGGGGGGCGTACTCGTGGCGTGCGTCGTCGGGTTCGTGGTCGGCGAGGTCGTCGCGACCGCGCTGGTCGCACTGGGCGCGTCGTGGGCGCACTACCCCGGGGGTCTGAGCGCACTCGCCAACGCCGCGCAGCCGCCCTGGTGGGCCAACGCGCTCAGTCTGGTCGGCCTGTGGATTGGCTTCGGCGGCGCCATCGCCTTCGCGGGCCAGCCCGGACGCCTCGCGCGCCTCGACGGGCCGTGGCGCGTGCGTCCCGGAGATGCCCTCTATGTCCTGGTCGGCGCGGGCTGCCAGCTCGTCGTCGCCGTGGGGTACGCGCCCTTCCACGCCAAGGGACTCTCGCGCCCGGTCCACCACCTCTTCGGGTCCGCCCACGGCGCGACCCTGGCCGCCCTCGGGGTGATGTCGGTCCTCCTCGCCCCGCTGCTCGAGGAGTGGTTCTTTCGCGGCACGGTGTACCGCGCGCTGCGCCAGGCGCTGGGGGACCGTGCGCGGCACCTCTCGACGGCGCTCGCCGTTCTGATCAGCGCCGTCATCTTCGCGCTCGCCCACGGCGAGCTGCTCCAGTTCGCGGGACTGGCGTTCCTCGGCGTCGTGCTGGCCGTGCTGGTCGAGC
>DAIOGY010000186.1:0-2852 GCA_036745005.1 Acidimicrobiales bacterium
CGGCCATCGTCGAGGGCCTGGCCCAGCGCATCGTGGCCAACGAGGTGCCCGAGACCCTGACGGGCAAGCAGCTCTACACGCTCGACCTGGGCGCGCTGGTGGCGGGCAGCCGCTACCGCGGCGACTTCGAGGAGCGGCTGAAGAAGGTCCTCAAGGAGATCCGCACGCGGGGCGACATCGTCCTGTTCATCGACGAGATCCACACCCTGGTCGGCGCCGGCGCCGCCGAGGGCGCGATCGACGCCGCCTCCATCCTCAAGCCGATGCTGGCGCGCGGCGAGCTGCAGACCGTCGGCGCCACCACGATCGACGAGTACCGCAAGCACCTCGAGAAGGACGCCGCGCTCGAGCGGCGCTTCCAGCCCGTCAAGGTGGACCAGCCGACCGTGGCCCTGACCATCGACATCCTCAAGGGCCTGCGCGACCGCTACGAGTCGCACCACGCGGTCAGCATCACCGACCAGGCGCTGGTGGCCGCGGCCAACCTGGCCGACCGCTACCTGGCGGACCGCTACCTCCCCGACAAGGCGATCGACCTCATCGACGAGGCCGGCAGCCGCCTGCGCATCCGGCGCATGACCACCCCGCCGGGCGCGAAGAAGCTCGACGAGGAGATCGCGCGCCTGCGCGCCGACAAGGAGGCCGCGATAGAGAAGGGCGCCTTCGAGCAGGCCAAGAAGCTGGCCGAGCAGGAGAAGGAGCGCCTCGACCGCAAGGAGAGCCAGGAGGCCGAGCTGCGGGCCGAGGGCGTCGACCTCTTCGACGTCGTGGACGAGGAGGTCATCGCCGAGGTGCTGGCCGCCTGGACCGGCATCCCGGTCTACCGGCTCACCGAGGAGGAGACCGCCAAGCTGCTGCGCATGGAGGACGAGCTGCACAAGCGCGTCATCGGCCAGAACGAGGCGATCATCGCGCTGAGCCGCGCCATCCGGCGAACCCGGGCGGGGCTCAAGGACCCCAAGCGCCCCGGCGGGTCGTTCATCTTCCTCGGCCCCACCGGCGTGGGCAAGACCGAACTCGCCAAGACCCTCGCCCAGTTCCTCTTCGACGACGAGGACGCCATCATCCAGCTCGACATGAGCGAGTACATGGAGAAGCACTCGGTGAGCCGCCTGGTGGGCTCGCCCCCCGGCTACGTCGGCTACGACGAGGGGGGCCAGCTGACCGAGGCCGTGCGCCGCAAGCCGTTCTCCGTCGTGCTCTTCGACGAGGTGGAAAAGGCCCACCCGGACGTCTTCAACATCCTGCTGCAGATCCTCGAGGATGGTCGCCTGACCGACGCGCAAGGTCGCGCCGTCGACTTCAAGAACACGATCTTGATCATGACCTCGAACCTGGGCACGGCCGACCTGCGCAAGGCGGCCATCGGCTTCGGCAAGGGGTCGGACCTGGTGACCCACGAGCGCATGAAGGAGAAGGTCAACGACGCGCTGAAGCTCCACTTCAAGCCGGAGTTCCTCAACCGCATCGACGACACGATCGTCTTCCACGAGCTGGCCCGCGAAGAGGTCATGGCCATCGCCGACCTGTTCATCGGGCGCCTGCGCGAGCAGCTGGCGGTCCAGGGACTGGGCCTCGAGCTGTCGGCCGCGGCCCAGGGCTTCCTCGCCGAGAAGGGCTACGACCCCGAGCTCGGCGCGCGACCGCTGCGCCGCGCCGTCCAGCAGTACGTCGAGGACGCGCTCAGCGAGAAGATCCTCAACAAGGAGTTCCGCGCGGGCCAGACCATCGTCATCGACGCCGTTGACGGCGGCTCCGGCGACGCGCTCACCTTCGAGGGCGTCGAAGGGCTTCCGACCTCGGTCGACTTCGAGGACCTCGCCCCGCCCGCCTGACGTCACACGCGCTGCCTAGCGTGCGCCCGGTGAAGGGCCACGTCGCGCACGTCTGTTCCTCGTGCGGCGGCGCCGCACCGCGATGGACCGGACGGTGCTCGTCCTGCGGCGACTGGAACACCCTCGTGGCCGCGGCCCCGCGCCCCCGCGGCGCCCCGGCCGACGCCACGGCGCTGTGCGAGGCGGGACTCGAGGACGCGCCCGCGCGCTCCACCGGCGTCGGCGAGTTCGACCGGGTCCTGGGCGGGGGCCTGGTGGACGGCTCGACGACGCTCCTGTTCGGCGAGCCGGGGGTCGGCAAGTCCACGCTGGCCCTGATGGCGCTGTGCTCGCGGGCGATGGCCGGCGACGCGGTCGTGCTGGTCGCGGCCGAGGAGTCCCTGGCTCAGGTGGCGCGCCGGGCGCGCCGCCTCGGCGACCTCCCGGCGAGCCTGGCGGTCGCCGCCACGACCGACGTCGCCGCGGCCGAGCACCTCATCGTCGAGCGCCGGCCCCGGGTGGTCGTCGTCGACTCGATCTCGGCCATGAGCGACCCGGGCCTGGGCGCGGCCGCCGGCTCGGTGCCTCAGGTGCGCCACGGCGCCGAGCGGCTCTGCGCCGCGGCGCGCGCCGTGGGCACCGCCCTGGTGCTCGTCGGCCACGTCACCAAGGACGGCGACCTGGCCGGCCCGCGCACGCTCGAGCACCTCGTCGACACGGTGGTGCGCATCGAGGGCGATCGCCACGGCACCCTGCGCATACTGCGGTGCCTCAAGCACCGCTTCGGTCCGACCGACGAGGTCGGACTGATGGAGATGGACCCCGCCGGCTTGCGCGACCTCGTCGACCCCGCCTCGTCCCTCGCCGGGTCCGGCCTCGAGGTGCCCGGCGTGGTCGTGGGCGTGACCCTCGACGGGTCGCGCGCCACGCGCGTGGAGTTCCAGGCGCTGGTCACCGCGTGCGCCGGCCCACCGCGCCGCGTCGCCCACCAGGTCTCGTCCCAGCGCCTCGCGCTGCTGCTCGCGGTGCTCGACGCGC
>DAIOGY010000187.1:0-2808 GCA_036745005.1 Acidimicrobiales bacterium
CACCGTGTCGCTCGACGAGGTCGCGGTAGTGGGCGTCGTCGGCCAGGTTGAGGGCCTTGGCCCCCGCGCGGGCCCGGCGACGCTGCTCGTCCATGGCCTCGTCGAAGGCCGCGTGGTCGACGCTCAGACCGGACTCGGCGACGATCTCATCGGTCAGCTCGACCGGGAACCCGTGGGTGTCGTGCAGCTTGAACGCCACGTCGCCCGGGAACACCGTCGCCCCGGAGCGCACGACGTCGTCGCGGGCCTCTTCGAGCAGGGAGAGCCCGGTGCGCAGCGTGCGGGCGAAGCCCGCCTCCTCGCGCTCGAGCACCTCGACGATGAGGTCGCGGTCGTGGACCAGGACCGGGTAGGCCGCGCCCTCCTTGACGATCGTGGCGTCGACCAGCGAGGCCAGCAGCGGTTTGTCCGAGCCGGTGCGCCGGGCCGCCAGGATGGCGCGGCGGATGATGCGCCGCAGCACGTAGCCACGGCCCTCGTTGGAGGGCAGCACCCCGTCGGCCACCAGCATCGTCATGGCGCGCCCGTGCTCGGCGATGCGGCGCAGGGCCACGTCGGTCGCCTCGTCGCGCCCGTAGGCGACGTCCACCGCGCGCGAGGCAGTCTCGAGCAGGGGCACGAACAGGTCGGTGGCGAAGACGGACTCGACGCCGTTGAGGATCGACAGGATCCGCTCGAAGCCGGCGCCGGTGTCGATGTTCTTGGTGGGCAGGTCCAGCATCGTGGCCCCGGGTCCGCGCTCGTACTGCATGAAGACCAGGTTCCAGAACTCCATGAACCGGTCCTCGGCGCCGAAGGCCGGCCCGCCGCCGTCGCCGAAGGCGGGACCCTTGTCGAAGAAGATCTCCGAGCAGGGTCCGCACGGCCCGGTCTCGCCCATCCCCCAGAAGTTGTCCTCGTCGAGTCGCTGGATCCGCTCGGCGGGCACGCCGATGCCGTCGCGCCAGATGTCGGCCGCCTCGTCGTCGGACAGGTGCACCGTGACCCACAGGCGCTCGGGGTCCAGGCCGAATCCCTCGGTGACCAGGCCCCAGGCGTAGTTGATGGCGCCCTCTTTGAAGTAGTCGCCGAAGGAGAAGTTCCCCATCATCTGAAAGAACGTCAGGTGGCGCTGGGTGGTGCCGATGATCTCGATGTCCGAGACCCGAAAGCACTTCTGGATCGACACGGCCCGCTTGTGCGGCGCCGCCTCCTCGCCCAGGAAGTACGGCTTGAAGGGCACCATGCCGGCGATGGTGAAGAGCAGCGACGGGTCGTGCGGGATCAGGCTGGCCGAGGGGACGACGGTGTGGCCGTTGGCCGCGAAGTAGTCCAGGAAGATCGAGCGAAGTTCGGCGGCTTCCACGCGTTCACTCTACCGGGGCACCTGATTCGTCCTGGTCCGAGGCCGTGCGCGCGCGCCACTGCTCGACGAGCGCACTCTCACGGCCGTAGGGACTCGCGTCGTAGAAGGTGCGCCCGACGAGCGCGTCGGGAAGGTACCGCTGGGCGACCCAGCCACCCGCGTGGTCGTGGGGGTAGTCGTAGTCGGTGCCGAAGCCCTGCTCGGCCGCGCCGCGGTACCCCGACCCGCGCAGGTGGTCGGGCACCTCGATCGGCCCGCCCTCACGCACCGCGTCGGTCGCGGCGCCCAGGGCGCGCGTGACCGAGTTGCTCTTGGGCGCGAGCGCGAGCGCCAGCGTCGCGTGCGCCAGGGTGAGTCGGCCCTCGGGAAGTCCCACGAACTCCACGGCGCGCGCCGCCGCCTCGGCGACCAGCAGCCCGGTCGGGTCGGCCAGCCCGACGTCCTCGCTCGCCAGGATCACCAGGCGCCGGGCCAGGAAGCGCGGGCTCTCGCCGCTCTCGAGGAGGGTCACGAGCCAGTAGAGCGCGGCGTCGGGGTCCGAGCCGCGGATCGACTTGATCAGTGCGCTCACCTGGTCGTAGTGCGTGTCGCGCGACTGGTGGTAGAGGCGCCCGTCGCGCGCTCGCGCCACCCGGGCGACCGTCACGTCGTTGCCCCCCTCGGCCCGGGCGAGCACGATGGCGGTGTCGAGCGTGGTCAGCGCGGCGCGCGCGTCGCCGTCGCTCGACGAGACCAGGGCGGCCAAGGCCTCGTCGTCGATCGCCGCGGCGCGCAGCTCCAGCCCGCGCCGGCACAGGACCGTGAGGTCCTCGTCGCCCAGGGGGTGCAGGCGCCAGAGCGTGCAGCGGCTCATGAGCGCCGCGTTGACCTCAAAGTACGGGTTCTCCGTCGTGGCCCCGATGAGCACGATCTCGCCGGTCTCGGTCGCCGGGAGCAGCAGGTCCTGCTGGGCCTTGTTGAAGCGGTGCACCTCGTCGATGAACAGCACCGTGCGCTGACCGTGCTCGCCGAGGCGCTCGCGGGCGCGCACGATGGCCTCGCGCACGTCCTTGACCCCCGAGGTCACCGCCGACAGGCTCTCGCTGGCGTAGCCCGCGGCCACGGCCATGATGCGCGCCAGGGTGGTCTTGCCGGTCCCGGCCGGTCCCCACAGGATCATCGAGGTCAGCTGGCGCGCCTCGACGAAGCGGCGCAGCGGCCCGTCGGCTCCCACCAGGTGGTCCTGGCCGACGACCTCGTCGAGGGTGCGCGGGCGCAGCAGCTCGGCCAGCGGCGCCTGGGCGCGCAGGCGCTGGGTGACGGCGTCGTCAAAGAGGGACGTGGGTCACGAACCTTTCGGCGCGAAGCGCAGGCGCAGTTCGCCCAGCGGGCGCTCGCCAATTGGCTTGGGCGCGCCGGTCATGAGGGCCGCGCCCGACTGGGTCTTGGGAAAGGCGATCACCTCGCGGATGTTCTCCTGGCCG
>DAIOGY010000188.1:0-2748 GCA_036745005.1 Acidimicrobiales bacterium
ATGAGCGCTCACCTTCACTCGCTCTGGCTCTTCCCCGAGGCCTTCCTGGTCCTCGTCTCGTCGAAGCTCTACGTCGTCACCCGCGGCGCCCTCGTGCCCGAGATGGCCCGCACCGACCAGTTCCGCGAGCGCGCCGCCCAGGTCGATCAGGCGGGCTGGCCGCTCGACCGGGCCGAGGAGGGGCAAGGATTCGCCGGGTTCAACGCCCAGCTCACGCTGCTGGGCACGATGGCGGGACTGGTCGTGGGCTCGATCGGCGCCGGAGTGCTCAAGGGACTGGGCGCGACGAGCGTGCTGATCGTGGCGTCGGTCACCTTCGCCGGCGCGGTCGTGGCGAGCCTGCGCCTGCAGCGTCCGGACGAGGAGGTGCGCCGGAGATTCAACTCCCTGACCCAAGATGAGCGGGACCGCCACGCGCTCAACCCCTTCGGGGATGTCGAGGTCTCGTGGGGCCTGTCGGCGACTGCGGTGATGCGATTCGCCGTCGGCTTCGCGACCTTCCTGCTCGCCTTCGGCTTGCGTCGGGCCCACGCCGGGCTGTGGTGGTTCGCGTTGACCCTCACGCTGAGCGCCTTCGGGTCGCTCGCGGGTCTGGGCCTCGTGACGCGCATGCGCGACAAGGTGCGAGAGTCGACGTTGCTCACGTGGTCGCTCCTGGCCACGGCGCTGGGCGCCGCGCTCGCCGGGACCCACGCGACCCTCGTCGTCCAGACTCTCTTCGCCGGCTGGCTCGGCGTGTGCGCGGCGGTGGCCCAGCCGACCTTTGACGCGATCACTCAGCGCCACGTGCCGCTCGGAGCCCAGGGCCGGACCTTCGCGCGCTTCGCAGTGCGTCAGCAGCTGCTGTGGGTCGTGGGCGCGGTGCTCCCGGTCGGCGTGACGCTGTCGTTCGCCACCGGCGACCTCTCGCTCGCGGTTCTGGTGGGCGTGGTCGGTGTCGTCTACGGCGTCGGTCGGAGATTCGCGCGCACCTAGCGACGCACCGCGCTCCCTACACTGGTCGCGTGTCCGACCCGACGAGTGCGGCGCCGAGCCCGCCGGAGCCCGACGGCCCGCCCCACGTCGTGATCGTGGGCGGGGGCTTTGCCGGGCTCGCCGCCGCACGGGGACTGGCCGATCGGGCCGTGCGCGTGACCCTGGTCGACAAGCACAACTTCCATACCTTCTTGCCGCTCCTCTACCAGGTCGCGACGGCCGGACTGGAGCCGGCCGACGTCGCCTACCCGATCCGCACGATCTTCGGCGAGGCCGACAACATCCGGTTTCGCCACGGCCGCGTCCGTCAGGTCGACGACGCGCGGCGCGCCATCGTGCTGGACGACGCGACCGAGATCGGCTACGACCACCTGGTCGTCGCGACCGGTTCGACGGCCGCATTCTTCGGCGTGCCGGGGGCGTCGCGCTTCGCGCTGCCCCTCTACACGCTGGCCGACGCGCGAGAGCTGCGCAACCGACTGCTCCTCAGCTTCGAGGACGCCGACGCGCGCGCCGAGACCGCGCCGGTCCACCTCACGTACGTCGTGGTCGGGGGTGGGCCCACCGGCGTCGAGACGGCCGGCGCACTCTGCGAGCTGATCAAGATCACGGTTCGCCGCGACGGGCTTCGTCTGGACCCCACCCGCGTGCGGGTCCTCCTGGTCGACCTGACCGACCGGCTCCTGACCGCGTTTCCCGAGAGCGCCGCGCGCTACGCCGCGCGCGAGTTGTCGTCCTTGGGCGTCGAGATCCACTTCGGCCGCTCGGTCGTGGAGGTCGAGGACGGAGCGATCCGCTTCGCCGACGGCGAGCGCGTCGAGACGGCGGCGGTGGTGTGGGCGGCGGGCGTGACGGCCAGTGGGACCCTCGCCGACACGCTGTCGGAGCTCGCGGGTCCGGGGGGTCGCGCGCCCGTCGACGTCGACCTGCGGGTGGCCGGGAGCGACCACCTGTGGGCGATCGGGGACGCCGCGGCGGTGCCGAGCGGCGCCGCGAGCTTCCATCCGCAGCTGGCGCCGGTGGCGATCCAGTCGGGGCGCCACTGCGCCGCCCAGATCCTGCGCGTGCTCGACGGGCGCGCGACCGTGCCCTTCCACTACCGCAACAAGGGCATCATGGCGACCATCGGCCGGCGCGCCGCCGTGGCCAAGCTGCCCCACGCGGGCGTCATCAAGGGCACGCTCGGCTGGCTCGCCTGGCTGGGTCTGCACCTGTTCTATCTGGTGGGCTTCCGCAACCGGCTGCGCGTGCTGATCAACTGGACGTGGCGCTACTTCGACTGGCCCTCGGGGCCGCGACTGATCGTCGCGGACGCCGAGACGGCCAGCTAGCTAGGCCAGTCGCGACTCCAGGTCGTCGACCTGGTGGCGCAGGCGCGCGGGCAGGTGCACGCCGAACTGGTCGTAGTACTCGCGGATCATCGGCACCTCCTTGCGCCACTCGTCGTCGTCGACGCGCAAGAGCTCGGCCATGTCCGCGTCGCTCACGTCGAGGCCCTCGGTCGAGATCGACCACGGTGCGGGGACGTGGCCGATCGCCGTCTCGACGGAGCCGCCGCGTCCCGCGGAGCGCTCGAAGATCCACTCGAGGACTCGGCTGTTCTCGCCGAATCCCGGCCACAGGAAGTGCCCGTCCGGCCCCTTGCGGAACCAGTTGACGTAGAAGATTCTCGGCAGGCCGGCGGGCTCGGCCGCCGCACCGACGTCGAGCCAGTGGGCCCAGTAGTCGGCCATGTTGTAGCCGCAGAACGGCAGCATCGCGAACGGGTCGCGC
>DAIOGY010000189.1:0-2723 GCA_036745005.1 Acidimicrobiales bacterium
ATCTGGGCGAGGGCAGCCTGGACGCCGGCGTGCGCATGAAGGTGTCGTCGTGGGTGCGCACGAGCCCCGACTCCCTGCCGACGTCGTCGAAGACCATCGGCGGCTACGTCAACTCGAGCCTGGCCAAGGTCGAGGCCATCAAGGCCGGTTACGACGAGGCGATCATGCTCGGGGCCGACGGACTGGTCAGCGAGTGCACCGGTGAGAACCTCTTCATCGTGCGCGACGGCGTCGTCGTCACGCCGCCGACCAGCGAGGCCGGGGCCCTGAGCGGGGTCACGCTGGCCAGTGTCGTGCACATCGCGCGCGACCTGGGCTACCCGGTGAGCTTCGAGGCCCTGCGACGCGACGACCTCTACGTCGCCGACGAGGCGTTCCTGACCGGCACTGCCGCCGAGGTCGTGCCCATCGGGTCGGTCGACGACCGCGAGGTGGGCGACGGCAAGCCCGGGCCTATCACCAAGGAGATCCAGTCGACGTACTTCCGCGCGGTGCGCGGCGAGTTGCCCCAGTACGAGTCCTGGCTGACGAGGGTCTAGTCCCTCCGCGCCGGTAGGCTCGATTGGTGGCCCAACCGACCTTCGCCCCCGTACCTCTCACGGGCCAAGTGCGCCCGACGATGTCGCCGGGATCGCCCGAGATCGGCCGGACACCGAAGAAGGGGATGACCCGCTCGGCACATCCCCCCGCGGGCCGCGGCCAGGGAACCCCGGCGCCCGACGCCGGTTACGCCTTGGGCGTCGCCCGCCGCGAGGTCGCCACCTTGAGCTTCGTCCGCGAGCACGACCGTCATGACGTCGAGCTCGGCGTCGCGCTGATCGCGGCCAAGCGCGCCGGCCTGGTGGGCCGGGCTCCGACGCTCGGCGACGTGCGTGTTGCAATGGACGCTTTCGGACTGCGTGAGCCCGGCGTGATCGACGACACGCGGGCGCGGCCCTTTCGCGGGCTGGCGCACAGCTACGTCGCCCAGCGCGCGCTGGTCGACTCGGTCGACGCCGCGACGCTCCTCGTCGACGCGTCATCGGCCTAGGAACCGGAGAACCCATGGCCTTTGACCTCACCGACGAGCAGCGGGCCTTTCGCGACGTGATGCGCTCGTTCGTCGACGAACGCGTCGCCCCGCACGCCGATCGCCACGACCGCGACCAGACCTTCCCCCAGGAGAGTTTCGACGCGTGCGTCGAGATGGAGTTGCCGGCGCTGTGGGTGCCCGAGGCCTACGGTGGCGCGGGCGCCGACATGGTGACCCAGGCGATCATGGCCGAGGAACTGGCCCGCGCCTGCGCCTCCACCTCGGTGACCATGCTCATCTCCAAGCTCGGCATGCTGCCGGTGCTCAACTTCGGCTCCGAGGAGATCAAGCGCGCCTACCTGTCGCGCATCGCCACCGGCGAGATCCAGGCGAGCTACTGCCTCTCCGAGACCGACGCCGGGTCGGATGTCGCCGCGATGCGCTGTCGGGCGGTGCGCGACGGTGACAGCTACGTGCTCACCGGATCCAAGTACTGGATCACCAACGCCGGCGTATCCGAGACCTACACCGTGTTCGCCAGCACCGATCCGGGGGCGCGGGGGAGGGGCATCACCTGCTTCCTCGTGGAGAAGGGCTGGGGGCTGGAGTTCCCCAAGCACGAGGACAAGATGGGGCTGCGCGCGTCGCCCACCGGCGAGGTCGTCCTGAACGAGGTCCGCGTCCCCGCCACCCATCGCATCGGCGAGGAGGGCGAGGGCTTCAAGATCGCCATGCACACGCTGGACCGGTCACGTCCAACCATCGGTGCCCAGGCGGTGGGCATCGCCCAGGGCTCCATCGATTTCGCCGGCGCGTACATGCAGGGTCGGCGCGCCTTCGGCGCACCCATCAGCGAGCTCCAGGGACTGCGCTTCATGCTCGCCGACATGGCGATCCGCACCGAAGCGGCTCGCGCCCTCGTCTACCGCGCGTGCGCCACGATCGACGAGGGTGACCCCGATCAGACGCTGAGCTATCTGGGCGCCGCGGCCAAGGCCTTCGCCTCCGACACCGCGATGAGCGTGGCCACCGACGCGGTCCAGCTGCTCGGCGGCTACGGCTACACCAAGGAGTTCCCGGTCGAGCGGTACATGCGCGACGCCAAGATCACGCAGATCTACGAGGGGACCAACCAGGTCCAGCGCGTCGTCGTCGCCAAGCACCTGCTCAAGTAGGAAACCATCGGGCCGACTGTCGCGTGGGCCGGTGAAGAGCAGAGCGCAACGCGCCTCACCCCCACGTCACTCAGGACGAGTGACTATCCGACCGAGCCGCACATCGTCGTAGTGGGCGGAGTCGGCGCCGCCGAGGGGTAGGAGTACGTGGAGGAAAAGCTGTACGCCGGGTGACCAGGCGAAGCCGCCACTCGGTACGTCGATCCCACGAACAAGTTGCTCGAGACTTCCACCGTGTCGACCTCCGTGTAATGGACGCCGCTCGAGCGCCACGTGTACGTCGAATCAAAGACGTCTCGCGCGCCGTGGTGCGTCACCGAGACGTAGTGTTGGGCCGTGTAGCCCGCCCCGGTGGTCACCGACACGGGCTTCCACCCCGGGGAGTAGGCCTTGACCATCCACGCGGTTTGGCCAGCCGCCCGGTTCCAGCACGCGGGCAGACCCGCCCCGGACGCCGACGACGTCCCCCAGTAGACCGCCGACGCCGTGCCCAAGATGGCGAGCGATCCCTCCGACCCGCACCCTCCGACCGTCGG
>DAIOGY010000190.1:0-2686 GCA_036745005.1 Acidimicrobiales bacterium
GCCGATCACCGCACTGAGCATCGCCGGGGCCGACTCGGGCGGTGGCGCCGGCGTCGCGGCGGACCTGCGCACCTTCTGCGCCTTCGAGGTCCACGCCACCTTCGCCGTGACCGCGGTGACCGCGCAGAACACTCTCGCCGTGACGGCGGTGACCCTCATCGAGCCGGCCATGGTGGTCCAACAGGTCAACGCCGTGCTCGACGACTTCGCGGTGGCCGCGGTCAAGACCGGCATGCTCGGCCAGCCGGCGACGGTCGACGCCGTCGCCGCCCTCGCCGCGGCGGGTCGACTCCCCCACCTCGTCGTTGACCCGGTGCTGGTCTCGTCGACCGGGCACGCGCTGATGGCCGACGGCGGCCCCGGCGCGTATCGCGACGCCTTGGTGCCCCTCGCCACGGTCGTCACGCCGAACCTTCACGAGGCCGCGGTGCTGTGCGGCGTGGACGTGCGCGACGTCACCACGCTCGAGCACATGCGCGAACTCGCCCTCACGATCCTGTCGTGGGGACCGCGTTGCGTGCTGGTCAAGGGCGGTCACGCCACCGCCGGCGGCGTGACCGCGGAGCGCTCGCCCGACCTGTTGGTGTCGGCCGAGGGCGTGACCGTCTTCGACGCCCCTCGCGTGGTCACGCGCAACGACCACGGCACCGGCTGCTCGCTCTCCGCGGCGATCTGCGCCGGCCTCGGGCTCGGGCGATCCGTGCCCGACGCGGTGCGCGACGCCAAGTCCTTCGTGTTGGCCGCCCTCACCGGCGCCGCCGAGTGGCGCCTCGGCCGGGGCCATGGTGCGATCGACCACCTAGGCTGGAACGGGTGAACGACGAGGTCAGGCCCCCGCTGACCACGACGACCAGCATCCTGCCCGCCGCGGTCGTGCTCGGCGTGGCCGTCATCACGCTGGTCGTGTTCCTGGCCATCAACTTCATCGCGAACCCGCGCGTCAAGGCCACCTCGACGACGCTGCCCCTGATCGTGGGGGGCTTGGCCACCGAGGCCGGTCACCTCCTGGCGGGCTGTGAGCAGGCGGGGAGCCCCCCGGCCAACATCGCCACCGCGCTGGTGGCCCCGGTCACCACGGTCACGACGTCGGCGCCCAGCCACCCCAACGGCGGGGCCGGCGACTACGACTGCGTCCAACAGCTCGTCACCACCGCCAGCTCGGCGAGGGTCCTGGGCTACTACGCCGCGCAGCTCCCGGCGCGCGGATGGGACCTCTTCTCACGCGGGTCCAGCTCCGGCCGAGCCCAGTTGCTCTTCCAGAAGGCCGGCTCTGACACCTTCTACTGGGTGGTCGGCGTGACCGTGCAGCGCGTGGCCGGCGCGCGCACCTTCTGGAGCTACCGCATCTACCAGAACTCGAGCGCGATCTAGACCAGTTCGGGGACCTTGGTCGGCGCCACCTGGCACACCCGCGACCACAACGCGAAGTTCAGCGGATAGATGAGGTAGCCCACGCGCGTCGCCGACGCCACGAGCGTCATGACGGCGAACGTGACCGCGAGCAGCCCGAGCAGGCGCGAGAGGTCCAGGGGCCAATGGCGTCGCACGTAGAGCATCCCGTAGTAGCCGCCCACGACGAGCGTCAGCGGGGCCAGCACGTGCCCGAGCGGTGACCACAGCGTCGTCAGGACGTGGCCGGGCAGCGCGCTGGCCGCCGGGGAGCTCACCGAGGTCAACCCCAGCGGGAAGGCGAAGACGTTGGACATGAACGCGCGCGGCGAGCGCACCGCGAAGGGCAGGACCGTCCCCACCACGATCGCACCGATGATGAGAGCCGTCGTGCGCCAGGCCCGGCGCGCGTCGCCGCGGCGCACGACGAGCAGGGCGCCCAGCGCGAGTGGCCACGCGGTCAGCTTCATCGCGGCGGCGAGCCCGAGGCTCACGCCGGCCAGGACGCTGCTGCGTCGCTGGAGCGCGGCCACGCCGAGCAGGGACAGCGCGAGGATCGGCATGTCGTCGCCGCCCGTGGCGAGGAACAACGCTCCCGTGGGTAGGACGAGGAGTATCTGGGCCACCAGGATCTTTCGTCGTCGCGTCGTCTCCAACAGTCCGATCCCGATCCCGGACACGATGAGGGTCATGAGCGACATCACGATGCGCGCGTCGGTCAGGCCGTTGCCCCGGTGCGTCTCGGCCGACGGCAGGCCGAAGACGCCCATCAGCGGGAAGTACGGGAAGAACGACTCGAAGGCCGGCAACCCCTTGACCGCGTTGACGAGGTGGCCGTTCCTGACGTACGTCTTGTAGGGGTCCTGGCCCGCCACCAGCGACTTGCCCGCCCGTTCGATGACGCCGACCTCGGGCTGGGCCAGTCCCGGGCGGTTGTCCATCTGGCGCCAGCGCGCCTCGAGGATGAGGGGCAGGGCCACCGCGCCGGCCAGCACGACGAGCAGGAGGACCACCCGGATCAGGGTGTCGCGCCCGATGCGGCGCCGCGCGAGCCACGCCGCGACGAGCGCGGCGAGCGCGTAGGGGCCGACGGCGAGGTATCCCCAGTGCCATTGGGCGGGCTCGCGCGAGAACCACGCCAGTCCCAGGGCGAAGACGGCCGCCAGCGCGTAGAGCACCGCGTCGCCCTGGAGCGCGCTCAACGACGCCCACCGACCGACCAGGGCCGTGCGCCCCTCGCTCCACCGCGTCACCACGGGCCCAAGCCTACAGAGGGGCCCTCGCGCGGTCCCGCCTC
>DAIOGY010000191.1:0-2681 GCA_036745005.1 Acidimicrobiales bacterium
CATTCGCGTCCCCTACATCACCGAGGGGTTCATCCAGGGTCTGCTGGGCTCGGGGGTGGCGATCCTGGCGGTCACCGCGCTGCACACCTGGTACCCGCTACACAACGAGTTCGCGCTGAGCACGAGCGCGTTGTGGGGGTCCAACCTGGTGGTGCTGGCGGTGGGCGTGGTGATTGGCTCGGTCGGTTCGGCGATCGCGATTCGGCGCTTCCTCGACGTCTAGCCGCTCGCCGCCTCGAAGTCGATGGCCAGGGAGTTGACGCAGTAGCGCAGGCCGGTGGGCGTGGGTCCGTCGTCGAAGACGTGGCCCAGGTGCCCGCCGCAGCGCGCGCACACGATCTCGGTGCGGGTGCGGCCGATGGAGTGGTCCGGGCGCTCGATGATCGTTCCGGGCTCGCAGGCGTCGAAGCTAGGCCAGCCGCACCCCGAGTCGAACTTCTGCTCGCTGGTGAAGAGGCGCTGTCCGCACCCCCCGCAGGTGAACGTGCCCTTGTCGTCGACGTGCAAGAGGGAGCCGGTGAAGGGGGGCTCGGTCGCCGCGGTGCGCAGCACGGCGTAGCGCTCCGGGTCGAGCTCGTCACGCCATTGCGCGTCGGTCTTGTCCACCTCGTAGGTCACGTCGTCACTGTAGCGACGCCGTCGTGCCGGACGCGCCTCAGAGGAAGTGGCCGCGCGGTGCCACCGGCGGGGTGCGCGGGAACTCCGCCTGATCGGCGAGCAGCCGCGCGAACGCGCCCGCGAGACCCTCGGCGTCGAGGCCGAGCTCGGCCAGCAGCAGGTCGGGCCGGTGCTGCTCGA
The DNA here is from genome assembly GCA_036745005.1 of Acidimicrobiales bacterium. GTDB lineage: Bacteria > Actinomycetota > Acidimicrobiia > Acidimicrobiales > RAAP-2 > RAAP-2. Next base: position 799 of record DAIOGY010000191.1, read on the forward strand.
GGAAGGCGCGCGGCACTCCCAGGATCCTCGTCATCGGGAAGGGCCGGCCCTCCTCTTGGGCCCGGTTGCGCACGGCCGAGACCATCAGGGTGCCGGCGCCGCCGTGGCGCGTGCCGTCCTCGACGGTCATGATGCGCTCGTGACGCAGGGCGTCGTCGATCATGTCGGCGTCGGGGGGCAGGACCCGCACGTCGTAGAGCGTGACGCGGGCGCGCTCCTCGCCGAGCAGGTCCAGGGCGTGGTAGGCGGTCGCGGCCATCTTGCCCACCGCCAGGACGCACAGCCCGCCGTCGCCGCGCGCGACCTCGCGGGCCTTGAGTCCCTCGCCGACCTGGCCGTCGAAGGGTTGGGGAAGGGTCTTGGGGAACCGGAGGGCGCTGGGCGAGGAGAGCGACAGGGCGGTGGCCAGCATGCCCGGAACCTCCTCGGCCGACGAGGGCGCGAAGATCGTCATGTTGGGGATGGCCAGGCACAGCGCCATGTCCAGCAGGCCGTGGTGACTGGGCCCGTCATCGCCGGTGATCCCGGCGCGGTCGAAGACGAAGACCACCGGCAGGCCCAGCAGGCCGACGTCGAGGTGGGCCTGGTCGAAGGCGCGCGAGAAGAAGGTCGAGTAGAGCGCCACCACCGGCTTGAGCCCGCCCATGGCCATGCCCGCCGCGGTGGTCACCGCGTGCTGCTCGGCGATGCCGACGTCGAAGAACCGGTCGGGGAAGCGCTCCTGGAAGGCGAGCAGCCCGGTAGGCCCGGCCATCGCCGCGGTGAGCGCGACGATGCGCTCGTCCACCCCGGCCATGGTCAGCAGCGCGTTGGCGAACGCCTCGGTGTAGGACTGGGGCGTCACGCCATCCTCGTCGACCTTGGGGGGCAGCTTGTAGTCGTGCATCTTGAGGTCGTCGCCGATCGCCGGGGCGTAGCCGCGACCCTTCTCGGTGAGCACGTGCACCACGATGGGGCCGTCCCACGCGGCGGCGTTGCGCAGGGTCGACTCCATCGAGGCGATGTCGTGACCGTCGATCGGACCCACGTATCGCACCCCGAGGTTCTCGAAGAACGTGTGCGGCGTGACCATCTCGCGCACCACCGACGTGAAGCTGTCGATCCCCTTGTAGGCGACCTTGCCCACGCTTGGCAGGTGGGGCACGATGCTGCGCAGACGCCCGCGCATTGAGAGGTACGTCGGGTTGAGACGTATGGCCGTTAAGGACTCGGAGAGCTTGGAGACCGTGGGCGCGTAGCTGCGCCCGTTGTCGTTCAGCACGATCACCACGCGCTGGTCGGAGTGGCCGAGGTTGTTGAGCGCCTCGAAGGCCATGCCGCCGGTGAGCGACCCGTCGCCCACGACCGCCACCACGTGGCGCTGCCCGCCGTGGCCCACGAGCTCGCCGCGCTGCTCGAGGGCGACCGAGAGTCCGTGGGCGTAGGACAGGGCCGTCGACGCGTGGGACGACTCGATCCAGTCGTGATCGCTCTCGGCGCGGCTGGGGTACCCCGAGAGGCCGCCGCGCTGGCGCAGCCGGGAGAATCCGTAGCGGCGCCCCGTGAGGAGCTTGTGGACGTAGGCCTGGTGGCCGGTGTCCCACAGGAGGATGTCGCGCGGCGAGTCGAAGACCCGGTGCAGGGCGATGGTCAGCTCGACCACGCCAAGGTTGGAGCCCAGGTGGCCACCGGTCGCCGTGACCGTCTCGATGATGAACTGGCGGATCTCGTCGCTCAGCTGGTCGAGTTCCTCGTAGGAGAGCCCTCGCAGGTCGGCGGGCGACTCGATTCCCGGGAGGATCACCCCGTCAGCCTACCGGTCGGTATCCGGCGGCTCGGGCGCCTACCCGCGCCGCTCCGGGTACCAGAACGGGCGCGGCATCGGCGCGTGGGCGGCCACGACC
>DAIOGY010000192.1:0-2584 GCA_036745005.1 Acidimicrobiales bacterium
TGACGCTGACCTACCCGGCCTCGACCGGGCGCAACGTCGACGAGATCATCCGCGTGCTGGACTCGCTGCAGCTCACCGCGGGCTACCAGGTGGCGACCCCGGTGAACTGGACCGACGGCGACGACGTCATCATCGTGACCGCGGTCAGCGACGAAGAGGCCAAGACGAAGTTCCCCAAGGGCTTCAAGGCCCTCAAGCCCTACCTGCGCGTCACGCCCCAGCCCAACCGGTAGTCACGAATCGAGCGATCCGGCCGCGTCGGCGGCCGGATCGAGCGCTCGTGACTCGAGCGACGCGAGCAGCGATGCGCGCAGCTCCCGCTTGAGGACCTTGCCCTGGGGGTTGCGCGGCAGGGCCGCGGAGCGAAAGAACAGTCGCGTCGGCACCTCGTAGCGGGCCAGTCGCTCGGCGACGTGGCGCGAGATCTCCTCGGCCTCGACCGTGTGGCGGGGCCGCAGGACCACCACCGCGGCGACCTCTTCGCCCAGGGTCGGGTGCGGCAGGCCCACCACCGCGCAGTCCGCGACATCAGGGTGCTCGAAGATGGCGGCCTCGACCATCACCGAGTAGACGTTCTCGCCCCCGCGGATGATGACGTCCTTGGCGCGGTCGACGATGTAGATGAACCCCTCCTCGTCGACCCGGGCGATGTCGCCCGTGTGCAGCCACCCCCGCGTGAAGGCCTGGGCCGTGGCCTCGGGCTTGTGCCAGTAGCCCTTCACCACGCTCGGACCCTTCACCCACAGCTCGCCGACGACCTCGGGACCGCGGGGACGGTCAGGCGCCGGCTCCTCGCCGTCGAATCCCTCGGGCACGATGGCGACCTCGCACACCGGCACCGCGGTCCCGCAGCTGGTCGGGCGATCGACGTAGTCGGGCCCGTTGTTGAGCGCGATTCCCGCGGAGGTCTCGGTGAGGCCGTACCCGTTGCCGGGCTGCGCGCCCGGGAAGTGCGTGCGGATGCGCTTGACCAGTTCGGGCGGCGCGGGCGCCCCGCCGTACGAGACGCTGCGCACCGACGAGGTGTCGAAGGAGGCGAAGCCCGGGTGGTCCAGGACCTGCATCACGATCGTCGGCACGCCGCCGAAGGAGGTGATGCGTTCGCGCGCGATGAGCTCGAGGGCTTGTCCGGCGTCAAAGTGGTGACTCATCACCAGCTTGCCGCCCGCGGCGGTGTTGACCATCATCACCGCGAGGCAGCCCGTGGCGTGGAACAGCGGAACGTTGAGCAAGAAGGAATTGGGCACGCTGGCGCCCTCGACGTCCACGTTGCCCGTGCCGAATCGCAGGGTCGCGCGCTGCCCGATGAAGAAGAGGTTCATCATGTTGGTGATCGCGTTGCGGTGCGTTCCCACGGCGCCCTTGGGATGGCCCGTGGTGCCCGACGTGTAGAACATGGTCGCGTCGTCGTCCGCACCGATGGCGACCTCGGGCGCGGTCGCGTCGGGCGCGATGGGTCCCAGCAGGTCGTCGAAGTCGTGCGTGCGGACCCGGTCGTGCGCCTCGCCGAGCCGCGCGGTCCCGCCGGGCTCGTCGGCGACGACGACCAGGTGCGCCAGGTAGGACAGCTCGTCGAGGTGGGGCCTCAGGCGGGTCAGTCGCTCCTCGTCCACCACGGCCACGGTGGCCCCCGAGTCCGTGAGCCCGTACGTCAGCTCCTCACCCGTCCACCACGCGTTGAGCGGAACGACGACACCGCCGGCGATCACCACGCCCCAGAAGGCGATGACCCATTCGGGCAGGTTCCGGGCCGCGACCGCCACGCGGTCGCCCTTGGTGAGGCCCAGGCGGATGAGGCGGTGGGCCAAGGTCGCCGCCGCGCGATAGTGGTCGTCAAAGGTGTAGCGCCGGCCCTCGTAGACGATGAAGTCGCGCGGCGCGTGGGCGAGGGACAGGTCCAGCACCTGTCGCAGGTTGCCGGGCGCGTGCTTCCACACCGACATCTCCACCCCGCCCACGACGGTGCGCTCGGTCTCGAACACTTGGCCCGGGGCCGTCATCTGGGCGGTGGCCTCGGCAATCGACAGCGGTGGCGGCACGGAGGTGGTCAGGTGGTGGGTGCGTCGGGCGCGAACAGCGTCGCGCGATAGTGGACGAGCTCGGCGATCGACTCCTTGATGTCATCGAGGGCGCGGTGTGCCGTGGCCTTCTCGGGCAGATCCTCCAAGACCTCCGGGTGCCAGCGCCGGGCCAGCTCCTTGATCGTCGACACGTCGACGTTGCGGTAGTGGAAGTACTCCTCGAGCTCGGGCATGTACTCCTGCAAGAACCGCCGATCGGTCCCGATGGAGTTGCCGCACAGGGGGACCGTGCGCGCTTCGTCGATGTGCTCCTTGAGGAACGCGAGCGTCGCCGCCTGGGCGTCGGCGACCGAAACGCTCGAGAGTTTCACCGCCTCGAGCAGGCCGGACTTGGTGTGCATCTCCGTGACGACGCTGCCCATCTCGGCCAGCTGTTCGGGAGTGGCGTGGATGACGAGGTCGGGCCCCTCGGCCACGACGTTGAGGTGGTCATCGGTGATCACCGTGGCGATCTCGACGATCACGTGGCGTGACGGCTCCAGGCCCGTCATCTCGAGATCCAT
>DAIOGY010000193.1:0-2568 GCA_036745005.1 Acidimicrobiales bacterium
ACCTTTGGTCATCACTCTCCCTTGACGTGGTCGGTCCCAAGTTAACGCCTGGGCCGCTGACGCGACAGGTCCACGGTGAAACGAATGCGGGCCCGCGTGCGCACCACAGTGGGTAGCGTGCAGCCAGCGGGTTCGCACATCGAACGATGGCGGCGCCACGTCGTGAAGGGGGTCCCATGGGATACGGCGCGCGGGCGACCGCCGGCTACCGCGATGCCCCCAACGACTTCGCGCGCCGCCTCTTCGCACCGCTTCCCACGCGCTACAACCGGCTCTCGGCGGTGCTCTCGCTCGGTCAGGATCCCAAGTGGCGCGCCGCCGTGGTCGATCACGTCGCGGCGGGCGAGCCGGGTCTCATCCTGGACGTCGCGTGTGGGCCCTGCGCCGTGACCGAGCGGCTCGCGCGGCGCACCTCGGCGCACGTGGTGGGCCTCGACCTCTCCGACGAGATGCTGCGCGCGGGCCAGCGCAACGTCGAGGCTGACGGGCTCGCCGAGCGCGTGTCGCTCGTTCGCGCGCGCGGCGAGCAGCTGCCCTTCGCGGACGGCACCTTCGACGCGCTGACCTTCACCTACCTCCTGCGCTACGTCACCGACCCCGCGGCCACCCTGGCCGAGCTCGCCCGGGTCGTCAAGCCCGGCGGGGCGATCGCCAGCCTCGAGTTCGCCGTCCCGACGCGAGGGCGCTGGCGCGCGCTGTGGTGGCTGTACACGCGCGCGGTGCTCCCGGTCGCCGGACTCGCTACCGGGGGACGCGGCTGGTGGGACGTGGGACGGTTCTTGGGACCCAACATCACGAGCCACTACGAGCACTACCCGGTGGAGTGGACCGTGGACGCCTGGCGGGCGGCCGGCATCGAGGAGGTTCGCACCCGGGCGATGAGCCTCGGCGGTGGACTCATCATCACCGGGTACCGGTCGCGCTGAGATGGCCGAGACGCCCCTCATCCCCACCCCTCCCGAGGGGCCCGCGTTCTACTCGCATCCCTACTTCCTCACGCGGCCCCGCTCGCGCGAGTGGTGGACGGTGCTGCACCCGCCCTACACCATGCTCCACCTCTCGCTCGTCACGACGGGCGCGTGCCTGGCCGGCCCGGTCAACGCGGTGCACTTGGCCGCGACGCTGGTCGCGTTCTTCCTCGCCGTCGGCGTCGGCGCCCACGCCCTCGACGAGCTCAACGGACGGCCGTTGAGGACCTCGATACCCTCGGGACAACTCGTGGCGGCCGCGATTCTCGGCCTCGGGGGCGCGGTCGCTCTCGGAGTCGTGGGCATGGTGCTGGTGAGCCCGTACCTGGCGATCTTCATCGCCATCGGGCTCGTGGCCGCCGTGGGCTACAACCTCGAGCTCCTCGGTGGTCGGCTCCACACCAGCCTGGTGATGGTCCTCAGCTGGGGTTCGTTCCCGGTCCTCACCGCCTACTTCGCCCAGCACGTCGCCCTCAGCTGGGCCTCGGGGGCGGCCGCCGCCTACGGGGCGTTGGTGGTCAGGATCCAACAGTTGCTCTCCACCCCGGCGCGCGACTTCCGGCGCCGCGTGCTCGCCGTCGAGGGCGCGACGCGTCACGTGGACGGGACATCCGAGCCGATCACCAAAGACGCGCTGTTGCGCCCCTACGAGCTGTCGCTCAAGGTGCTGTGCTGGATGGGCGTGGCCCTCGCGCTCGCGCTGGCCCTGCGCCAGTTCGTCGGGTAGTCGTCCGAGGAGCCGTCGAGCTCAGGACAGGGCGTCGACGAGGGCCGCCATGGGAACCGTGGCGTAGCTGATGGACTGGTCCGCGATCCCGTAGGGGATGAACAGGTTGCCGGCGTGCACGATCGAGCCGCACGAGTACACGACGTTCGGGACGTAGCCGTCCTGCTCCTCCGCGTCGGGCAGGAGCAGGGGACGCGGCAGCTGCGCGACGATCCGGGCGGGGTTGTCGAGATCGAGCAGCATCGCGCCGAGGCCGTAGGTGCGCATCGGGCCCACGCCGTGGGTGAGCACCAGCCAGCCCTCGGCCAGCTCGATGGGTGAGCCGCAGTTGCCGATCTGGAGCAGCTCCCAGGGGTAGTTGGGGATCTGCAGGGGCCGGACCTCGTCCCACACGTGCAGGTCCGCGGAGTACGCCAAGGCGTTGGATTCGCGATCGTGGCGCGAGAGCGCCACGTAACGCCCGTCGAGGCGACGCGGAAAGAGGGCGAGACCCTTGTTGCCCGCTCCCACGCCGGCCAGCGGGGTCGAGCGGAATGTCATGAAGTCCGCGGTCTCGAGCAGCTGCTGGGACACGTTGCGCCCGTCGAAGGCCGTGTAAGAGCCCACGAAGCGCGCCTCGTCGTCTCCCTCGAGGCGAACGAACCGGACGTCCTCGAGCCCCGAGGACTCCGAGGGCGTGGCGGGCCACAGGACGCGCTCGGACAGGTCGGAGGACTCGTCGAAGGTCGCGACGTACGAGCACTCGGCGATCGCGCGCATGTGCACCGCGGTGTCGAAGACGTTGGGCCGCGTGTCGCGCTGCTGGGCGACGCGGTTAAGCTCCGCCTCGAGCCAGGTCTTCAGGGCCGCCTCTACCTCGGCCGTCGTGTACTG
>DAIOGY010000194.1:0-2532 GCA_036745005.1 Acidimicrobiales bacterium
TCGGCGTCGTGATCCTCGACCGGCCCCGCCACGACGACCTGGTGGCCGAGGTCCGCGAGACCGGGGCCCGCGTGCTGTCGATCACCGACGGCGACGTGGCCGGCGCCATCGCCACCGCGTGGCCCAGTTCCGGCGCGGACGTGCTCTTCGGCGTCGGTGGGACCCCCGAGGGCGTCATCGCGGCCGCGGCGATGAAGGGCCTGGGCGGCGAGATCCAGGGGGTCCTGCACGCGCGCGACGACGCGGAGCGCGACAGCGCGCAGGCCCTGGGCTACGACTTCGACCGCGTGCTGCACACCGACGACCTCGTCGCCGGCGACAACGCGTTCTTCGCGGCAACCGCGATCACCGACGGCGACTTCCTGCGCGGGGTGAGGTTCTTCGACTTCGGCGCCACGACCCAGTCGATCGTCGTGCGAAGCCGCTCGGGCACCGTGCGCACGATCGAGACGTTCCATCGCCACAACAAGCTCGAGGAGTTCACGAGCGCCGGCTTCTAGCTCCCGGTGCCGGCGCCGCGGCGAGGATTTACCAACGACTTACCGGGAGCTTGTCAGTTCCTTCACGTGAGCGGCCAGGGTGGGGATGTGGAAACTTTCACGAGACCCGAGGTGAGTCGGCGGCTGGCCGTCACGGACCACGATTTCCGCGTGCGCGCACTCGTCGGCCCCTCCGAGTCACGTCATCGGTCACCACGCGGCGCTGCGCACCTCGCGCGGCGCGCCTAGGGTCCAGACAGGACCTGTGATCACGAGTCGAGGAGGTCGCAGTGAACGTAGCAAGCCTGCTGTCAGTCAAGGGGCGCGACATCGCCACCATCTCCCAGGAGCGCACGGTGGCCGACGCCGTGGCCCTGCTCAAGGAGCGAGGTGTCGGGGCGCTCGTCGTGACGAGCCTCGAAGAGCCCCTCGCCGGCATCCTCAGCGAGCGCGACGTCGTGCGTGCCCTGGCCGAGCGGGGGGGCGCCGTGCTCGACGAGAGCGTGGCCGACCTGATGACGCGCGACGTCACGACCTGTGAGGAGACGACGTCGGTCACCGACCTCATGGGCCTGATGACCGCGCGTCGCATCCGGCACATCCCCGTGGTCACCGACGGCCACGTGGTCGGCGTCGTCTCGATCGGCGACGTCGTGAAGGCGCGCTTCGACGAGCTCGAAGGCGAGAAGCGCGACCTGCTGGACTACGTGTCGGCGCGCTAGGAAGCCCGGCCCGCGGCGCGCAGCCGCAACTCGGCTCGCGCGAGGGCCGCGGGGGCCCACAGGTGAGCCGGAGGGTCCTCGACGTCCCCGCGCGACTCGGCGGCCAGCGCCGCCTCGGCGCGCTCCTTGGCCACCTCGGCGCGCGCGACGTCGATGTCGCTCGTGCGTTCCGCCACGCCGGCCAGGACGGTGACCGTGGTCACGTCGCTCGGGCCGCCGTGCACGACCTGGAAGTAGCCGCCGTGCACGGCGAAGGCGAGCTCGCCCTCGTCGGTCTGCGCGCGCACTACGTCGGGCACGAGGTCGCCGACCGTGTCCGTGTGCTGGGCCAGGATGGCGAACTCGCCCATCGACGAGCGGGCCATGAGGGCCCTGGCGTCACCGGACCACAGCGGCGCCTCGGGCGTGACGATCTCGACGCGCAGGGTCGACACGTCAGGCCTTCGCCAGCTCGGCGGCCTTGCGCTCGACGTCCGACGCGCCGCCGACGTTGAAGAAGGCCTGCTCCGGGTAGGCGTCGAGGTCGCCCTTGACCAGGTGCTCGAAGGACTCGATCGTCTCGGCCACCGGCACGTTGATGCCGTCGACCCCGGTGAAGGTCTTGGACACGAACATCGGCTGGGCGAGGAAGCGCTGGATCTTTCGCGCGCGCGACACGGTGACCCGGTCGTCCTCGCTCAGCTCGTCCAGGCCCAGGATCGCGATGATGTCCTGGAGCTCCTTGTAGCGCTGGAGGATCTGCTGGACGTCGCGCGCGACCGCGTAGTGGCGCTCGCCCACCACCTCGGGCGCCAGGATGTTCGACGTCGAGGTGAGCGGGTCGACCGCCGGGTAGATGCCCAGCGCGGCGATCTGGCGGCTCAGCTCGGTCGTGGCGTCCAGGTGCGTGAACGTCGTGAACGGCGCGGGGTCGGTGTAGTCGTCGGCCGGCACGTAGACGGCCTGCAGCGACGTGATCGAGTGGCCCTTGGTCGAGGTGATGCGCTCTTGGAGCTCGCCCATCTCGTCGGCCAGGGTGGGCTGGTAGCCCACGGCGCTCGGCATGCGGCCCAGCAGCGTCGAGACCTCCGAGCCGGCCTGGACGAAGCGGAAGATGTTGTCGACGAAGAGCAGCACGTCCTGGTTCTTCACGTCGCGGAAGTACTCGGCGACGGTCAGCGCCGAGAGCGCGACCCGGAGTCGAACCCCGGGCGGCTCGTCCATCTGCCCGTAGACCAGCGCGGCCTTCTCGAGCACACCAGATTCCTGCATCTCGAGCCACAGGTCGGTGCCCTCCCGGGTCCGCTCCCCCACCCCGGCGAACACGGACACGCCGCCGTGCTGGGTCGCGA
>DAIOGY010000195.1:0-2493 GCA_036745005.1 Acidimicrobiales bacterium
GAAAGCAAAGGAATCCTAATGTTTCCCCATTGTCGCCGGCCCGGAGCTAGGAGTGCTGGCCCTCTTGGAGGTCGGCGGCGCGCGTGGCGAGTAGGTCGACGAAGTCGTTCATCGGATCTCCCGAGTGACCCTTGACCCACGAGAAGCTCACCGCGCGCTCGACGTCAAGGGTGAGCGCAAAGAGCGGCTCCCACAGGTCGCGGTTGGCGACCGCCTTGCCCTGCGAGTTTCGCCATCCCCGGCGCAACCACCCGGCGTACCAGCGCTCGTGAAAACACTTCACCACGTAGCTCGAGTCACTGACGATCTCGAGCGGGCCGTCGGGGTTCTCGCGCAGGGCCTCGATGACCGCCTGGATCTCCATGCGCTGGTTGGTCGTGTGGGCCGCGGCGCCGCTGGCGAAGGCGTCGCGCCCGCGCGCCCACGCCCACCCACCAGGACCGGGATTCCCGCGGCACGCGCCGTCGGTGTGGATCCTGGTCATATCCTCCTCGTCACCCAGGCGTCGGGGTCCTTCGTAAAGCGGGTGACGGACGTAGGCAGGTCGCCGCGCAGGACCTGGCCGAGGGTGACGTGCTCGAGGACCTCGCGCAACGTGCCGCGCACCGCGATCCACACGTCCTGAAGGTGGGAAGCCTCTCCTTCGTAGTGCAGGGTTTCGGGACGCATCCCGCGCACGCCGGCCATCGGTCCGCTGACCACGCGCAAGATGTCGGCGATCATGATCGTGTCCGGATCACGAGCCAGCTTGAAGCCGCCCTCGGGACCGCGCTGGGACGAGACCAGGCCGCCGCGGCGCAGGTCCGACAGGATCGAGCCCAGGAACTTAGCCGGCAGGTCCTGGACCTGAGCGAGGTGCTCGGCGCTGGCCGAGTGATCGCTCGCCGCCAGCGTCAGCAGGGCACGAATGGCGTACTCGGCCTTGGCGGGAACTTGCACGGTCCCCATTCTGCCGCCTCCCGGGAGCCCGCGAGGGAAGCCACTCCTAAGGTGGGCGCGTGTTCGACCTGGCCACGCGACGTCTCTACCTGTGCGTGGACGCCCGGACCGACCTGGCGGACTTCCTAGCCGCCGTGCTGCGCGGTGGCGTCGACGTGGTGCAGCTGCGCGACAAGGACGGGACCGACGAGGAGAGGGCCGCCGCGGCCCGGCTGATGCGCGAGCAGTGCACGAAGTTCGGCGTCCCGTTCATCGTCAACGACTCGCCTGAACTGGCCTTCGCCGTCGGTGCCGATGGCGTGCACGTGGGTCAGGAGGACGCCACCGTGGCGCGTTGTCGCGACGTTCTCGGCCCCGACGCCGTCGTTGGTCTCTCCACGCACGCCACCGCGGAGTTCGACCGGGCCCTGGCGACCTCGGCCTCCTACTTCAGTGCGGGACCCGTCGAGGCCACCCCGACCAAGCCGGGCCGCGAGGGAACCGGCGTCGCCTACGCGGCCGAATGCCAGGCGCGCAGCGATCGACCCGTCTTCGTCACCGGCGGCGTCACGGCGGCGAGCATCGCGGACCTCGTTGGAGCGGGTCTGCGCCACTTCGTGGTCGTGCGGGCCCTCACCGACGCACCCGATCCCGAATCGGCGGCGCGCGAGCTGCGCGAAGCGATCGACGGGTCCCTGGGCTAGCGGTGCCGGTCGAGCCACCCGAGCAGGGTGGCGACCATGCGCGGGTCCGCGCGCAGCTGGTGCCCCGCGCCCTGGATGAGGCGCATCTCGGCCCGACCCTCGGCGGCCGCGACCAGGTCGCGGGCGTCGCTCACGGGGATCTCGGGGTCCTCGGTCCCGTGGCCGACGAGCAGACGACGCGGCGGGACACGCGCGGCGGCGTCGAGGGGGTCGATCGCCAGGACGTCGCGGCGCAGCTCGTCGGCCGCCAGCAGGTCCGCCTCGTCGCCGACGACGCCGGCCACCAGCACGGAGCGGCGAAACTCATCGGCGGGACCGCACCAGGGCTCGAGATGCGCGGGAGCGGCGAAGGTGGCCACGCCGCGCACTCGTTCGTCGTTCGCGGCGACGGCCAGGGCGAGCGCTCCGCCGAAGCCGAAGCCGGCCAGGGAGAGCTGGCGATCAGGTTCGCTCACCCGGTCGAGGATGGTCGCGAGGTCGTGGCGCCACTGGGAGGCCGAAAAGGTGCCCGTGCTGCCACCCACTCCCGAGAGGGTGCCGGTGACCACGACCCAGCCCGACTCCTGAGCCAGGTGCACGGCAAGTTCCGGCAGGAGGCCGGCGGCCTGGCGGCCCATGCCCATCGCGCGCGGCAGGCCGTGCACGAGCACCAGGACGTGGCTCGCCGCGGGTCGCGCCTCGGCGCTCGCCACCCGCAGGTCAAGCAGGGAGTCCCCGCTCTGAAGCTGCTCGTGCGCGAGCACGCGGTTAGATGCCGAGTCGCTGAGCGAGCAGCTCGCGGTGGTAGGCGGGGTCGCCGAGGAAGAGCTCAGAGCTCTTGGCGCGCTTGAAGTACAGGTGGGCGTGGTGCTCCCAGGTGAAGCCGATGCCG
>DAIOGY010000196.1:0-2460 GCA_036745005.1 Acidimicrobiales bacterium
AGAATGCCGAAGATCCCCGCCAGCACCGACGAGTTCAGCACGACCGGAAACTTCTTGTAGTGCTTGTTGAGTGACGGCAGGTTGTACATCATTCCCACGCCGCCGAGGACCACCGGGACCTGCTGATACGAGCTCAGCGTGTGGGCCGCGTCGGCACCGGTCAGCAATGTCGAGTCAAGATTGGTGCCGTTGACGACCGTGCCCATCGGCACGTCAGACGCACCCACCGCGTAGGTTCCCGCAATGACACTCTTTTTTCCACTGGACGATCCGACGGGCGAGTAGAGCGGCATGCCTTGGGGCGCGTTCGACGAGCCCGAGACCTTGGCGGCGTCGGACATGTAGACCGGGATGGCCGCGTTGAAGAACGGCTCGTCGAAGCTCGAGCCGCCCATGGCCGGGGCGAGGCTGTTCGCCCCGTCGGATGCGGCAAAGGTCAGGTCGCCCGTCAGCGTGGCTGCGTCGGCGGACACCGCGACCGTGGAGATCAGCCCGAGAGCGGCGATCGCGACCCCGACCCTTCTCCCTAGGTTCTTCATCATGTTTGGCTTTCCTCCTAAAGAAAGTGCAACTGAATGGCCCTCGGACGCGACGAGTTTCCACGCGACTCCGGCACCACGGCGCAACCTAGGGAACGCAGGTAAACAGCGGGTGAACGCCAGGGATGGCCGGGGTGAAAACTAAAGGAAATCTAAAGAGGGAGCGGAGGGCTCAGTCGCAGCAGCTGTCGCGCCAGCCGCACGTGGCGCAGCGAAAGTGCGCGTGCTCGGGCGCCAGAGGCGATCCGCAGTGGGGGCACTCGGCGAAGACGGCGAAGCGGCTCGCGCACGCTGACGCTGCGGTCGTGCCACGCTCCTGGTCGCTCGCGTCGCCGCCCACCGGTCCAGTGTGCACGGCCGGCGGGCCTCGACCGGCGATGGCGGGCCAGTGCGCCAGGACCGTGGCCTAATGTTGGTGACAACGGTGAAGCGGCGAGACGAGACGCGATGCGTATAGGGGTTCTGACCGCCGGCGGGGACGCGCCCGGGCTCAACGCGGCCATCCGCGGCATCAGCCAGATGGCCTTTCGCGACGGCCACGAGGTGGTCGGCGTCGCCAATGGCTGGGCCGGACTGGCCGCCGGCTACACCGCCCGCGAACTCACCCCCGCCGACCTCACCGGCGTCCTGGGCCAGGGCGGGACGCTGCTAGGCACCGCGCGCTACGACCTCGACGACCCGCCGGGCGGGCGCGAGAAGGTGCTGGCGACGATCGCCGAGCACCTCGATGCCCTGATCGCCATCGGCGGCGACGGCACGCAACGCATCTCGCACTGGCTCGCCGAGCGCGACGGACCCGTGGTGGGCGTGCCCAAGACGCTCGACAACGACCTGCCGGGAACCGACTACTGCATCGGATTCGACACGGCGATCAGCTTCGTCGCCGAGTCGCTCGACCGCCTCTACACCACCGCCGCGTCCCACCACCGCGTCATGGTCGTCGAGACCATGGGCCGCGCGACCGGTTGGGTCGCGGCGATGGGGGGTCTGGCCGGGGGCGCCGACCTCATCATCATCCCGGAGTTCCCGATGACCATGGACGAGATCATCGAGCACCTGGTGAGGCGGCGCGACCGCGGCACCGCGTACTCGATCGTGGTGATCGCCGAGGGCATCAACCTGGCGACGCTCGGGGGCCACGAGTCCGGCGACCTCTCCGTCGAGGGCTCGCGTCGCGTGCGCCTGGCTACCCGAGGCGTCGGCCAGTTCCTCGCCTCCAAGATCAACGACCACGGCGGGTTCGAGGTGCGCACGACGGTCCTCGGGCACCTCCAGCGTGGGGGAAGCCCGACCGCCTACGACCGGATCTGGGCGACGCGCGTGGGCGCCGCCGCCTACGACACGGTCATCGCGCAGCGCTTCGGCACGATCCCGGTGGTGCGCGGCAACGAGATCCACCTCGCCGCGCTCGAGACCGTCGCCCACGGCCAGCGCCGGGTGCCGCGCGAGCTCTACGACCTCTGCGCCGCCTTCTTCTGAGCGGCTACTGCGCGCGCAACTGACCGCGCCGGTAGTGGGTCCGGCAGAGAACCTGGTAGTGAACGACGCCCTCGTGGACGTCACCGTGGAAGAACTGGTCGCCCTCGCGAGCGACGACGCCGTTGACGACCCGGGCGTTGCAGCGCCCCTTGCGCCCGCACCAGCACGACGAGGTCAGCGGGAGCTCGTGGGCCCAGTCGGCGATGGCGAAGAGTCTGGACGAGCCCGGGAAGAGGTTGAGCAGGAAGTCGGCCGACAGGCCGAAGGCGTGCACGTCGACATCGCGCTCGTCGACCATTCGCGCCAACGCGTCGACCTGGTCGACGCTGGCGAACTGGACCTCGTCGATCACCAGGATGTTGACGCCGTCGGCCACGAGCTGGTCGATGCGGTCGGTGAGGTCACTGCCCGGCTCGACCGCCTCAGCGGCCGCCTCGATGCC
>DAIOGY010000197.1:0-2444 GCA_036745005.1 Acidimicrobiales bacterium
CCGCGCCCGCCCGACGTGGCCGACGCGCTGGCGCTGGCCATCGGCTTCATCGTGACCGAGCGCACCGAGCGCCGCCTCGCCGCGGCGACGCCGCGATGATCGGCTGGCTCGAGGGCGAGGTCCGCCACCGCCTGCCCAACGGCGCGGTCGTGGTTGACGTGCGCGGGGTCGGCTACGAGGTGCACGTGGCGCGCGACGAGTTCGCCGCCGGCGACCCCGCGCGTCTCTTCATCTACACCGTGGTGCGCGACGACGCCATCTCGCTCTACGGCTTCGTCACCTTCGAGGAGCGCGAACTCTTCGAGATGCTCCTCGCCACGCCCGGCGTGGGCCCCTCGACGGCGCTGGGTGCGCTGCGCACGATGACGACGGCGGAGCTGGCCGCGGCGATCGAGAGCGGTGACGCCAAGCGCGTCGCCCAGATCCCCGGCATCGGGCCCAAGACGGCGAGCCGGATCGTCCTCGAGCTCAAGGGCAAGGTCGTCGCCCTGGGCGGTGAGGACCACGGGCGCGTGAGCGACAACGAGGCGGTCGAGGACGCGCTGCGCGCGCTCGGCTACACCAGCGTCGAGATCCGCGAGGCGCTGCGCGAGCTCGCGGGCGGCGAGGACGAGTCCGCGACGCTGCGGGCCGCGCTCCATCGACTGAGGCCGCGGTGACCCGGCGCGACGTGGACCTCGACCTCGCCGCCGAGAGCGTGGTGGCGCCGGTGGCCGATGAGCAGGAGCGCACCGTCGAGGCGACGCTGCGCCCCACGTCGCTCAGCGAGTTCGTCGGGCAGCGCGAGCTGGTCGGCCACCTCGAGATCGTCCTGGGGGCGGCGCGCGTGCGCGGACAGGTGGTCGACCACCTGCTCTTCGCCGGTCCGCCCGGCCTGGGCAAGACCTCACTGGCGACGATCGTGGCCAACGAGATGGCGGCGGGGCTGCGCGTGACCTCGGGCCCGGTGCTCACGCGACCCGGTGACCTGGCGGCGCTGCTGACCGACCTGGGCGACGGCGACGTGCTCTTCATCGACGAGCTGCACCGCCTGACGCGCTCGGTCGAGGAGGTCCTGTACCTCGCGATGGAGGACCGGCGCCTCGACGTCATGATCGGCCGCGGACCGTCGGCGCGGTCGATCCGGCTCGACCTGCCGCGCTTCACGCTGGTCGGGGCGACCACGCGCACCGGCCTCGTCTCGGCGCCGCTGCGCGACCGATTCGGCTTCGTCGCGTCACTGGACCTCTACGGGGTCGACGACCTGACCGTCATCGTCAATCGCTCGGCGCGGCTCCTCGGCGTCAGCGTCGACGAGGCCGCCGCGGCGGTCATCGCCGGGCGCAGCCGCGGGACCCCGCGCATCGCGAACCGGCTGCTGCGCCGGGTGCGCGACGTCGCGGTGGTGCGCGGGCACGCGGGCGTCGACGAGGCCCTGGCGGTCGAGGCGCTCGAGCTCTTCGGGGTGGACACCCTGGGCCTGGACAAGGTGGACCGGCGGATCCTGGGACTGCTGTGCGACCAGTTCTCCCTGCAGCCGGTCGGGCTCACCACCCTGGCCCACGCCTGCGGCGAGGAGACGAGCACGATCGAGGACGCCTACGAGCCGTACCTGCTGCGCGAGGGCCTGTTGGCGCGCACGCCGCGCGGGCGCGTCGCCACCGAGCGCGCCTACCTCCACCTCGGGCGCACGCCGCGCGGAGGCGGGCTGCTCTAGGGGTCGGTGGCGCGAGCGAGTAGGGTTTCGAGGGCATCTAACCCGGAGGGAACCCCATGTTGCTGGCCGCCGCGAGCAAGACGACCCATACGTCGTCTGCGTTCCTGCTCATCTACGTCGCGGTCTTCGTGGCCCTGTACTTCTTCTACATCCGCCCGCGCAGCCGCCGGACGAAGGCCGCGCGCGTGGAGGCCCGCAAGGTCGAGGTGGGCGAGCGCGCCCAGACGGTCGGCGGCTTCGTCGGGACCGTGATCCGCCAGGAGGACGGGCTGATCACGCTGCGCAGCTCCAGCGGGGCCGAGCTGGACTTCATCCCGAGCGCGATCGCGCGCCGGTTCGATCCCGTGGTCCCCGAGTCGACCGACGACGACCACGCGGACGGTGACACCCCGGGCGGCGAGGCCGCCGAGGGCGACAAGTAAGGATGGCCGCACCGGTCGGCTCGCGACAGTCGATGATCGTCAGCCTGGTGCTGACGGTCGTCGTCTCCTTCGGAGCGCTGGTCGCGACCCTGTCGCTGGGCTGGGGTCCCAAGCTCGGACTCGACCTCGCGGGAGGCCTGTCGGTCGTCTACAAGCCGACGACGGTCGCCACGAACGCCAACATGCAAGAGGTCGTCCAGATCCTCAGCAACCGCGTCAACGGGCTGGGCGTGTCGGGCGCGACGGTCAATCTCCAGGGCAAGAACGTCGGGGTCTCGGTGCCCGGCGTCAAGGACGCGCGCCGGGTCCTGTCCATCGTGGGCGAG
>DAIOGY010000198.1:0-2443 GCA_036745005.1 Acidimicrobiales bacterium
CGTCGTGGTCGATCTTGACCACGGTGCCGGTGACCAGGTCACCGTCTTCGAACTCCAGGACGCTGTCGCCCACCAGGGCGGTGAGGTCGGTGCCGACCATGTCGTCCTCGGTGACGACGCGCGGAACGTAGTTCCCCTCCGTGTCAAAGGTGCCCATGGGCTGGGTGGAGAGGAGGCCGATGCCGTCCGACATGCGTTACTACCTTGGCGACCGCACCGGGGCCAACTAGGCGACAGGGACTGGGTTTCCGGTGCAAACCCAGGTGTCGATGCTAGCACTCGGGCTTCTAGCCCTTGGCGGCCGCCCAGTTCTCGCCCCACGCGAGGGACACCTCGAGCGTCACGCTCAGCTCGGCCGCGTGGATCAGCGCATCGAGGATGATCGACTCGACGCGCTCCTTCTCCTCGGGCGGCGCCTCGACGAGCACCTCGTCGTGGACCTGGAGGATCAAGCGGGCGGCGAGGCCCTCGGCGTGGAGCCTGCGGTCCAGTCGCACCAGGGCCGACTTGAACACGTCCGCGGCGAGGCCCTGGATGCCCGCGTTCATGGCCTGTCGCTCGGCGGCCTGGCGCTGGGGCCCGTGGGCGGTCGCCAGGTCGGGGAACGGGCGGATGCGTCCGAACTCGGTGCGCGAGTAGCCCTGGGTGCGAACCTGCTTGAGGGTCGCGTCCATGTACGCGCGAAGGCTCGGGAAGCTCGCGAAGTAGCGGTCCATGACCTCCTTGGCCGCCGAGACCGGGACGCCGAGGCGCTGGCTGAGCCCGAACGCCTCCATCCCGTAGGCCAAGCCGTAGGAGACCGCCTTGGCCTGTTCGCGCTGCTCGTGCGTGACCTCGTCGGGGGCGACGCCGAACACCGACGCGGCGATCGAGCGGTGCACGTCCTCGCCGGAGGTGAAGGCCGCCACCAAACCGGGGTCCTGGGAGAGGTGGGCCAGTATCCGCAGCTCGATCTGGTTGTAGTCGGCCACCGCGAGCAGCCAACCCTCGGTCGGCAAGAACGCGTAGCGCAGGCGCCGACCCTCGCTCGTGCGCACCGGGATGTTGTGGAGGTTGGGATTCTCCGAGGAGAGCCGGCCGGTGCGCGCGACCGTCTGATGGAAGGTCGCGTGGATCCGCCCGTCGGCCTCGACCGCGTCGATGAGATTCGAGCCGTACGTGCTGCGCAGCTTCTCCACCTCGCGGTAGCGCAGGATGAGCGGAACGATGGGGTGCGCGTCCACGAGCGCCTCGAGCGTGGTGGCGTCGGTCGAGTAGCCGGTCTTGCCCTTCTTGCCGGGCGTGAGGCCGAGCTCGTCGTAGAGGACCGTGCGCAGCTGCGCGGAGGAGTTGACCTTGAACTCGTGCCCGGCGACGCGCTGGATCTCGGCGTCCAGGCGGGTGGCCTCGGCGGCGAACTCCGCGGAGATCGAGCGCAGCAGCCCCACGTCGACGCGCACGCCGCGCGCCTCCATGCGACCGAGCACCTTGACCAGCGGCAGCTCCACCTGCTCGTAGACGAAGCCGAGCTCCCAGCGCACGATCTCCGCGCGCAGGCTCTCGCGCAGGCGCGCGACCAGGTGCGCGTCGCCCACCAGCACCGCGTCATCAGCCGCGTCGTCGAAGAGCGAGGGGTTCGCCGTCGCCGGCGCCTCGCCGAGGAAGCGCTGGGCGACGTCGGCCAATTCGTAGCGTCCGCTCGTCGCGTCGACCAGAAAGGCCATGATCGAGGTGTCGTCGGACGGCTCGGCGAGGTCGAGCGAGTGGCCGTCGGCGTACCGGTAGAAGGGCTTGACGTCGTGGCCCGCCGGGACAAGGCCGGCGAAGCCGACCACGTCGCCGATCGTGCCCACGCCGACCCGGCCCGTCGACGCGTCGAGCGCGGCGACGCGTCCGTGGCGCTGCGCCAGCACGACGTCGGGCGACCCCAGCACGGTGGCCAGGTCCACGACCTTCGTCGGAGGGGCCTTCGCCGCGGGCGCGGCGGGCGTCACGGCAGCCGTGGTCGCGCCGCCCGCACCCAGCTGGCCGTCGCCCATCAGCTTCTGGAAGCGCCCGCGCATGGTGTTCATCTCGAAGCGATCGAAGAAGGCGACGACCTCGGCCGGGTTCCATCCCCCCAGCGTCAGTTGATCGGGCGTCGTCGCCAGGGGCACGTCGCGCACGAGTCGCATGACTCGCTCGTTGTTGCGGGCTCGCTCCTCGAACTGGGCGAGGTTCTCGCGCAGCTTCGGGGTAAGGGCGTCAAGGTGCGAGTAGAGGTCGTCGAGGTCCCGGTACTGGGCGAAGAGCTTGGCCGCGGTCTTCTCCCCTACGCCGGGCACGCCGGGCAGGTTGTCGGACTGGTCGCCGCGCAGCGCCGCGAGCAGCGGGTAGCGGGCCGGCTCGATGCCGCAGCGCTCGAAGATGCCCGCCTCGTCGTAGAGCGAGTAGTCCGACACGCCGCGCCGGTTGTAGAGGACCT
>DAIOGY010000199.1:0-2420 GCA_036745005.1 Acidimicrobiales bacterium
GGGGCACTGCCACCAGATCGTGCTGGCCTCGCCAATCTTGAGCAACGAGGAGCTCGCCAAGATCCGCTACATCGACGAGCAGGAGCGCGTGGGCGGGTTCCACGCGGTGGTCGTCGACGCGCTCTTCGCGGTCGAGGGCGACGCGGACCCCGGCGATCGCCTGGGGGCGGCCCTCGACGCCTTGACCGACCAGGTGGTCGCGCTGGTGCGCTCCGGGGCCAACATCGTGATCCTCACCGACCGCAACACCTCGCCCGAGCACGCCGCGATCCCCAGCCTGCTCACGACCTCCGCCGTCCACCACCGCCTGGTCGCCGAGCACCTGCGCACGAGCGCGGCGCTGGTGCTCGAGGCCGGCGACGTGCGCGAGGTGCACCACGCGGCGGCCCTGCTCGGCTTCGGCGCCTCGGCGGTGTGCCCCTACCTGGCCTACGAGTCGATCGACGCGCTGGTCGCCGAGGGTGAGATCGACCGTCTCGGCTCGTTCGAGGCCCGCTACCAGTACGCCAAGGCCCTCACCAAGGGGGTCGTCAAGGTCATGTCCAAGATGGGCGTCAGCACCGTCGCGAGCTACGTCGGCGCCCAGCTCTTCGAGGTCGTGGGCCTGGGCCAGGACGTCCTCACCCGCTACTTCCCGGGCCTGCACGCACGCGTGGGCGGTGTGTCGCTGCGCCACCTCGGCGAGAGCGTGCTCGCGATGCACGCCCGGGCCTACCACCCGCGGCCGGCCGAGCGGGTGGCGCTGGCCACTCGTGGCGAGTACCAGTGGCGCCGCGATGGCGAGCTCCACCTGTTCAACCCGCGCACGGTCCAGAAGCTCCAGCACGCCACGCGCGAGAGGCGCTTCGACATCTTCCGCGAGTACTCGGCCGCCGTCAACGACCAGCGCGCGTCGCGCGTGACCCTGCGAGGGATGCTGGACCTGGTGCCCGCGGCGACGCCCGTGCCCCTCGAGGAGGTCGAGAGCGCGGCCGCGATCATCCGGCGCTTCTCGACGGGCGCGATGTCCTACGGCTCGATCTCGGCCGAGGCGCACACGACGCTCGCCGTCGCGATGAACCGCCTGGGCGCCAAGTCCAACACCGGCGAGGGCGGCGAGGACGAGGATCGCTTCGACGTGAGCGACCCGCGCCTTAACCGCCGCTCGGCGGTCAAGCAGGTGGCGTCGGGGCGATTCGGCGTCACCAGCCGCTACCTGGTGAACGCCGACGACCTGCAGATCAAGATGGCCCAAGGTGCCAAGCCCGGCGAGGGTGGCCAGCTGCCCGGGTCCAAGGTCTACCCGTGGATCGCGCGCACCCGGCACTCCACGCCGGGGGTGGGCCTCATCTCACCGCCGCCGCACCACGACATCTACTCGATCGAGGACCTGGCCCAGCTGATTTACGACCTGAAGAACGCCAACGACCAGGCGCGCGTGCACGTCAAGCTGGTCAGCGAGCAGGGCGTCGGCACCATCGCGGCCGGAGTGGCCAAGGCGCACGCCGACGTCATCTTGATCTCGGGCCACGACGGCGGCACCGGCGCCGCGCCGCTGACCTCGCTCAAGCACGCCGGCACGCCGTGGGAGATCGGACTGGCTGAGACGCACCAGACGCTGGCGGCCAACGGCCTGCGCAGCCGCGTCGTGCTCCAGGTCGATGGCCAGCTCAAGACCGGCCGCGACGTGGTCATCGCCGCGCTGCTGGGCGCCGAGGAGTTCGGCTTCGCGACCGCCCCGCTCGTGGTGGCCGGCTGCGTGATGATGCGCGTGTGCCACCTGGACACCTGCCCGGTCGGGATCGCGACGCAGAACCCGCGGTTGCGCGAGCGATTCACCGGCCAGCCCGAGTTCGTCGAGACCTTCTTCGAGTTCATCGCCGAGGAGGTGCGCGAGTTCCTGGCGATGCTTGGCGCGCGCACGCTCGACGAGGTCGTGGGTGACACCTCGCGGCTGCGCGCGAGCGTCGAACCCGGCGACGCCGGGATCGACCTGTCCGCACTGTTGGCCCCGGTCGATCCCGACCAGCGCCGCCAGAGCACCAAGCAGGAGCACGGGCTCGACGGCGCCCTCGACTGGAGCTTCCTCGACGACGCCGTGCGCGCGAGCCTGCGCGGCGAGCCCTTCCACTTCGCGGGCGCCGTCGCCAACGTCAATCGCGCGGTCGGCACGCTCACCGGCAGCGCCCTCACGCGCGCGCACGGTGCCCGGGTGCTCGGCGACGACGCGGTCGTGCTCGACTTCACCGGGTCGGCCGGGCAGAGCCTCGGCGCGTTCCTGCCCGCCGGGGTGACGATCCGCCTGACCGGTGACGCCAACGACTACGTCGGCAAGGGCCTCTCGGGCGGGCGCATCATCGTGCGACCGCACCCGGCTTCCACCTTCACGAGTGAGCGCAACGTCATCGCCGGCAACGTCATCGGCTACGGCGCCACCGCCG
>DAIOGY010000200.1:0-2410 GCA_036745005.1 Acidimicrobiales bacterium
GTGACCGTGGTGCCCGCCGCCCTTGCCGCGGCGGCGATCCTGGTGATGTTCTCGATCAGCGTGCTGGTCTTCCTCATCTTCTTCGCGACGCCCGGAGTTGACCCGGCGGCGCGCATCGCGGGGCGTGGCGCGACCCCCCAGGTCCTGGCGCAGGTGCGCCACACGCTCGGGCTGGATCGGGCCCTGCCGATCCGCTACCTGATCTTGATGGACCACCTGTTCATCAAGCAGGACCTGACTTCGTATCAGAACATCGGCGACAAGGTCGTGCCCCAGATCGTCGCCGCCGCTCCGGTTACCCTGTCGCTCGTCTTGGGCGCGGCGGTGATCTGGTTGCTCGTCGGGGTCGCCGGCGGCGTCATCGCCGCCGCCAATCGCGGCAAGTTCATCGACCCGATCATCACCTTCCTGGGCATCGGGGCGATCTCGGTGCCGGCCTACTGGATGGGCGAGATGGTCAACCTCATCACTCAGAACAAGCTGCACTCCTCGGTCTTCTCGTGGGTCCCGGCGCCCGGCTACGTCTCGCCGTCCCAGGGCGTGGGCGAGTGGGCGCTGCACCTGATGTTCCCCTGGATCACCCTGGCCGCGCTCTACGCCGGCATCTACGCGCGCGTCCTGCGCGCCGAGCTGGTCAACGCCTTCAACGAGGACTACGTGCGCACGGCCCGCGCCAAGGGGCTCTCGGAGCGGCGCATCCTCCTGCGCCACGCGCTGCGGTGCTCGCTGATCTCGATCGTGACGCTCTTCGGGCTCGACTTCGGTGCCCTGATCGGCGGCGCCGCGCTGCTGACCGAGGTGGTCTTCGGGCTGCCGGGCGTCGGCTACCTGACGTACCTGTCGCTCCAGGACCTCGACCTGCCCGTGATCATGGGCTGCGTCATGTACGGCGCCTTCTTCGTGGTCCTGGCCAACGCCGTGGTCGACGTGGCCTACGCCTTCCTCGACCCGCGGGTGCGCCTTGCCTGACGCGCCCGCGACCGGACCCCTGCTGGAGGTCGAGGACCTGCGGGTCTCCTTCGCCACGCGCGGCGGGGTGGTGAAGGCCGTCGACGGGCTCTCGATCAACGTCGGACGCCGGGAGGTCGTGGGCATCGTCGGCGAGTCGGGGGCGGGCAAGAGCGTCGCCATGTACAGCCTGCTCGGCCTGGTGCGCGACGCCAACGTCACCGTGACGGGCCAGGTCCGCTTCGAGGGGCGCGAGATCCTCGGGCTGCCCGACCAGGCGATGCGCTCGATCCGCGGACGCGACGTCGCCATGATCTTCCAGGACCCCATGACGGCGCTGACCCCGGTCTACACCGTCGGCTGGCAGATCATCGAGCAGATTCGCGCCCACGAGGACGTGACCAAGTCCCAGGCCCGCGCGCGGGCCGTCGAACTGCTCGGCGAGGTCGGCATCCCCGACCCGGCCCGCCGCGTCGAGCTCTATCCCCACGAGTTCTCCGGGGGCATGCGCCAGCGCGTGATGATCGCCATGGCCCTGTCGTGCCACCCCAAGCTCCTGATCGCCGACGAGCCGACCACCGCCCTCGACGTCACGACCCAGGCCCAGATACTCGAGCTGATGAAGCGCCTCCAGGAGACCTACGGATCCTCGATCGTCCTCATCACCCACGACATGGGGGTCATCTCGGAGATGGCCGACCGCGTCGTGGTCATGTACGCCGGTCGACCGGTCGAGGTCGGGAGCCGGCGCGAGGTGATCCGCACGCCGCGACACCCCTACACGTGGGGGCTGCTGGGCGCGGTGCCGCGCGTCGAGTCCAAGCGCGCGCGCCTGGTGACCATCCCCGGCACGTCGGTGTCGCCGCTCGACCTGCCCGCGGGCTGCGCCTTCGCGCCGCGCTGCGCCCACCGCTTCGAGGCCTGCGACGAACGCCCCGTGCTCCAGGGCTCGAACGGCCACCTCGACGCGTGCTGGCTCGACGACGCCCGCAAGGTCGAGATCCGCGCCCGCGTCGCCGCCACCGGGGTGGTCACGTGACCTCTGAGGTGCTGCTGCGCGCGACGGACGTGGTGAAGAACTTCACGTTGCGCTCGAAGAACTCCGGCTCGCGCATCATCGTCCAGGCGGTGGCCGGCGTCTCGCTGGAGGTCCGTCGCGGCGAGACCCTCGGCATCGTCGGCGAGTCGGGCTGCGGCAAGTCCACGCTGGCGCGCTGCCTGGTGCGGCTCATGCCCGTGACGTCAGGTCGCATCGAGTTCAACGGCGCCGACATCACCGGCCTCTCGCGGCGCCGGATGAGGCCGCACCGCCGCGAGATGCAACTGGTCTTCCAGGACCCGTACTCGTCGCTCAATCCCCGCCGGCGCGTCGGCGACATCATCGCCGAGCCCCTGCGCATCAACCGATTCGGTGACGCGGCGACCACCGACGCGCGTGTCGACGAGCTACTTCGGATCGTGG
>DAIOGY010000201.1:0-2402 GCA_036745005.1 Acidimicrobiales bacterium
GCCGAAGGCGCCGTGGGTCGAGGTGTGCGAGTCGCCGCACACGATGGTCATGCCCGGCTGCGTCACGCCGAGCTCGGGGCCGATCACGTGGACGATGCCCTGGTTCTCGTGACCGCGGTCGAACAGGGTGATGCCGAACTCGCCGCAGTTCTCCTCGAGCACCTCGAGCTGGCGGCGCGACACGGGGTCGCTCACCGGCGTCGAGATCGGGTCGGTGGGGACGTTGTGGTCGGCGGTGGCCAGGGTGCGATCGGGCCGATGCACCGCTCGGCCGTTGAGCCGGAGCCCCTCGAAGGCCTGAGGGCTCGTGACCTCGTGGATCAGGTGGAGGTCGATGTAGATCAGCGGCGCCTCATCCGCGGGAGACGCCACGACGTGGTCGTCCCAGATTCTCTGATAGAGCGTTCGCCCGGCCACGTCAGCGAAGTCCGACGATCGTCACGCGCAGGGTCCCCGACGGGGCGTCGTACTCCACGACGTCGCCGACGGTGTGAGCGAGCAGCGCGGCGCCGAGCGGCGAGGTGGGCGAGGCCACCATGACGCCGTCGGGCCGCTCCTCGATCGACCCGATGAAGAACGCCTGGGCGTCGTCGTCGGCGTCGCCCTCGTAGACCACCTCGACGATCGAGGCGTGCTGGACGATCTCGGCGTTCTCGTCACGCTCGACGATCTCATGGTGGCGCACGATGTTGTCGATCTGGCGGATGCGCGACTCCATCTTGCCCTGGGCGTCCTTGGCGGCGTGGTAGTCGCCGTTCTCCGACAGGTCCCCGAGGGACCGCGCGGACTCGATGACGCGGGCGATGTCGGTGCGGCCCACCGTTGTGAGGTGGTGGTGCTCGGCCTTGAGCTTGTCGAGCGTCTCTTGGGTTATGCGGTGGATCTCGCCGGCCATGCCGATTCCTCAACTAGGGGATAGGGAGCAATTCTACTGAGCGACCCCCCTCGGGCGTCCCGGCTTGCTCACGCTGAGCCGCGCCGAGCAGACTGGTCGCAAAGGAGAACGACGGCATGGCACAGCGCACGCATCGGGTGGCGGTGATCTCGGGCGACGGCATCGGACCCGAGGTGACGCACGCCGCGCTCGCCGTGGCGCGCGCCACCGGCGTTCGCCTGGCCACGACCGACTTCGACCTCGGCGGCGCGCGCTACCTGCGCGACGGCGTCGTGCTGGACGACGCGACGCTCGACGAGCTGCGTGGCTTCGACGCGATCGTCTTGGGGGCGATCGGACCGGCGATCGGTGACGCGCGGGTCCCCAACGGTCTGCTCGAGCGCGGCCTCCTGCTGCGACTGCGCTCCGGCCTCGACCTCTACGTGAACTACCGGCCGTTCACCGGCGTGGCCGGCTCGATCGCCGAGGGCAGTTCGTTCGCCATCGTGCGCGAGAACACCGAGGGGCCCTACGTCGGCGAGGGCGGGGTCCTGCGCCGCGGCACCGCCCACGAGGTCGCGACCCAGGGATCGGTCAACACGCGCTATGGCGTCGAGCGGTGCGTGCGCTACGCCTTCGAGCGCGCCGCCTCGCTGGCGCGGCCGCGACTGACGTTGGTCCACAAGACGAACGTGCTCACGTTCGCGGGCGACCTGTGGTCCCGCGTCGTCGCCGAGGTCGCCTCGGAGTTCGCCGGCGTGGCGCTCGACTACCACCACGTGGACGCGGCGTGCATCTACCTCGTGGAGGACCCCTCGCGCTACGGCGTGATCGTCACCGACAACCTCTTCGGCGACATCCTCTCGGACCTGGCGGGCGCGGTCACCGGCGGCATCGGGTACGCGGCCAGCGCCAACCTGAACCCGTCGCGCTCGGGACCGTCGCTCTTCGAGCCCGTGCACGGAGCGGCCCACGACCTGGCCGGCACCGGGCGGGCCAACCCCCTGGCGGCGATCTCCTCGGCGGCCCTCATGCTGGAGTTCCTCGGCGAGGACAGTGCCGCGCGGAGGGTCGCGCGCGCGGTGGCAGACTTTGAGGGAGACGTCGCCTCGCTCGGCACCGCCGGGGTCACGACGCGCGTCATAGAGAGGTTGTAGATGTCCCTGATCCCCACCAAGAAGATCTGGATGGACGGCACCATGGTCGACTGGTGCGACGCCAAGGTCCACGTCCTGAGCCACACCCTGCACTACGGCACCGGCGCCTTCGAGGGGATCCGGGCCTACAAGACGCCGGGGGGACCGGCGATCTTCCGACTGCGCGAGCACATGGTGCGCCTGCACCGCAGCTGCAAGATCCTGATGATCGACCTCATCTACAGTGTCGACGACCTGTGCGACGTGGCGGTCGAGCTCGTGCGCGTCAACGAGCTCAGCGACGGGTGCTACCTGCGCCCGATCGTCTACCTGGGCTACGGCGAGATGGGCGTGAACCCCATGCTGGCGCCGGTGAACGTGGCCATGGCCGC
>DAIOGY010000202.1:0-2400 GCA_036745005.1 Acidimicrobiales bacterium
CTCGCCGTCGAGCAGGATCCGGCCGCTGTCGACGCGCTCGAGTCCCGCGATCATTCGCAACGTCGTCGTCTTGCCGCAGCCCGACGGTCCGAGCAGGGAGAAGAACTCACCCGCGCGGATCGTCAGCGAGAGCTCATTGACCACCGTCTTGAGACCGGTCGGCCCGCGGAAGGCCTTGGTGACCCGATCGAGTACGACGGCGGCGGCATCGGGCTCGCCGTGCGTGCGTGAGGAACTACCCGCCGTGTCGGTCTCCGCGGTCATGTCCTGAGGGAGCATAGTTATCTCGCCGGACCGACTTCGGGAAAGTTCGTCAGGCGCCGGCCGCGAGGCCCCGCCGGCGCACGTGACGTGAGAGGTGCTGGGCCGAAGGAGACCCCGGCTCCTAGTTCAAGGAGTCGAGCCACCGATCGATCGCGGCCGACAGGGCGGGCAACGGGACGGGCCCCGACCGGAGGACGACGTCGTGGAAAGTTCGCACGTCGAACCGGTCCCCCAAGCGCTCGGACGCGCGGCGCCGGTTCGCCTCGAGCTCCAAGCGGCCGACCATGTACGACAGCGCCTGGCCCGGCACGGCGATGTAGCGGTCCACCTCGGACTCGACTTCGACGTGGCTCATCGGCACGTGGCCCGCCATCCAGTCGATCGCCGCCTCGCGCGACCAGCCGAGGGCGTGCAGCCCGGTGTCGACCACGAGGCGCGCCGCCCGCCAGGCGTCCGTGCTCAACATGCCGAGGCGCGCCACGTCACTGCTGTAGAGACCCATCTCGTCGGCGAGGCGCTCGGCGTACAGCCCCCACCCTTCGGCGGTGGCCACGTCGGCGAAGACCGAGTGGACCAGGTGGTTGCCCTCGAGCTCCTGGACGATCGTCAGCTGGAAGTGGTGCCCCGGCACCGCCTCGTGAAACGCCACCGCCTCGGCCAGGTGGCGGAACCTCTCGGCCGGCTTGGTCGTGTTGACGAAGTAGGTGCCCACCCGCGAGCCGTCGAGGGCGCCCGTGAAGTAGTAGGCGGGCGGCGAACCCTCGGCGAGGGCCTCGGGGATGGGCTCGATCGCGCAGGGCGTGCGCGGCACCAGGCCGAACCACCCTGGTGCCGCGGCCTCCGCCCGAGTGACCGCCTCGTGCGCCGTCGCCAGGATCTCCTCGCTGTTCGCGTAGCGCAGCGCCGGGTCCGAGCGCAGGCGCTCGTGGATCTCGGCGACGTCGCTCGTGTTCCAGAGGCGCGAACCGATCGCGGCGTACTCGTCGTTCAGCCGGTCCATGATGTCCAGCCCGGTGGCGTGCAGGTCCCGCGCGGTGCGGTCAGTCGACGTCGACACGCGAATCATCGTGCGGTACATCTCCTCGCCGTCGGGCAGCCAGCTGAGCCCGGGCCGCTCGTCGGGGCGCCCGAGAGGGAGGCTCTCGCTCTCCAGGACCTCGCGAAAGCGCCGGACTGCCGGCACCACGACCTCGTCCAGGACCCGGTCCTGGGCGGCGCAGAAGTCGTCGTTGGTCCCCTCGAGGGTCCGACGCAGTCCACTCAGGGCGGTGTCGGCGAGCACGGTGTCGATCTGGGCGACGGCCGCGCGAACGCCCCGGGCGGTGGGCGTGAGTCCCGCTCCCGCGCCGTCGCGCAGGCGCTGGGCGGACTGATCCAGGAACCTCGGCACCGCGGCCAGCCGAGCCAGCTGGTCGCGACGGCGGTCGTCCGTGTCGAGGGGCAGCATGGGCAGCACGGCGAGGATGCCCGACAACGGGGTGACGTAGAGGTCGGTCACGGTGAACTCGTCGAGGGGCACGGTCATCGCCGCCGCGGCCGCCGTCGCGGACAGTCGGATGAGGTCGAGGGTGAGCACGTCGACCTCATCGCGGTCACCGGCCGCCTCGTTGAGCGACGTGGCCAGGGCCTCGGCGGATGCGCCGACCGAGGCGAAGGAGTCCCTCAACTCGCGCTGCGTCTCGGCCGACAGGTCGGCGAGCTCGCCAGCACCGTCGGTGAGTCCGAGCAGGGCGGCCTCCAGTGGTTCCTGGCGGAAGCGGGTCGCCACGAGTCGGTCGGCGAGGAGTTCGATGGCTGGGTTCATGGCACCGACCCTATTTCGTGCGGCGCTGTCGTCCCCGGGGTCTGGTCAGTGCCCGCGGCTCGCGGGTCGACGTCACGGACGACGACCACGGGTCGACGAGCGGTGACCCGTCACGCCGCGGCGAAGATCGGGAGCTTGGTCGTCCAACCCGGGATGACCTGGCCGACCGGGGTGCCGAGCAGGTCTTCGAGGATGGCCCCGTAGACGTCGCGGAAGTCGGTGGTCACTTGAAGGTTTCCGGTGGGATCGAGCTGGGACAGCGACGGCTCGTCGCCGAAGAACCCGCCGGCACCGGCGTTGCCAGCGACGAACACCGGGCCGGCGGAGCCGTG
>DAIOGY010000203.1:0-2398 GCA_036745005.1 Acidimicrobiales bacterium
GATGACCGGCGGGGACGTCGCGTCGCACGTCGCGATGCCGGCGTACCTGCGCACGCAGGGCAACCTGTTCAACCTCACGCCCTGGTACCCGGGCTGGTACGACGGGCTGCCCGCCTACTCCTACTACTTCGTGCTGCCGGACTACCTGGCCGTCCTGGGCAGCTACGTGATCGGCTTCACGCACGCGTTCAAGCTGGCGACGGTCCTCGGCTCGCTCCTGATGCCGGTGACCGCCTACCTCATGGCGAGGCTGTTCCGGGCGCCGCGTCCGGTGCCCGCGGCGCTGGCCCTGGCCACGCTGCCGTTCCTCTTCGACGCCTCCTTCACGATCGACGGCGGCAACCTCTTCTCGACGCTGGCGGGCGAGTACTCGTTCTCGCTGTCGCTGGCCGCGGCCCTGCTCACCATCGGGCTGTTCGCGCGCGGGGTGCGCACCGGCAAGGGGTACTGGCTCGCCGCCCTGGCGCTCAGCGTGTCGCTGGCCGCGCACGTGCTGCCGTGGTTCTTCGCGATCGGCGCGGTCGGGGTGCTGGTCGTCTTCGAGCTCCTCCAGCGCCTCGGCGTCGGCGACCCGCGCGACGCGGGCGTGCGCGGGGACCTGGCGCGCCCCGTGCGCTTCGCGGCCGGCGCCGGCCTGCTCTCGCTGGGCTTCTCCGCGTGGTGGCTCTTCAGCTTCGCGACGACCCAGAACCTCACCAACTCGATGGGGTACGTCAATCTCGACACCTCGACGTTCCACGCCGTCTTCACGACGCTGGGCTGGTTCACCTCGAGCGGGGGGGCGGCCGGCGACCGCTGGGTCATCGTCGGGGCGGCCGTGTCGTGCGTCGCGGCGTTCGTCGTGCGCGACCGGCTGGGGATGGTGCTGGCCACGCTCACCGTGCTCTCGTTCGCGGCGTTCAAGTACGACCCCCAGAGCGTGATCTGGAACGAGCGCCTCGTGCCGTTCTGGTTCATCTCGATCCACCTGGTGTTCGGGTGGTTCGTCGGATACCTGCTGGCCCGCTGGGCCGCCGCGGCGCGCGAGGGCCGCCACGGACTGCTCTTCTTCGTCGGCGACGGCCGCGTCGCCTACGCCCGGGTCCCCCTCGACCCGTCCGAGGGCGAGCTGGAGGTCGAGGACGAGGACTCGGCCGGGCTGCGCGAGCGGATCGACGCCTGGCGCCACGAGCTCGCCGCGCAGGACGCGGGCGAGCGGCGCACCCTGCGCACGAAGCGGGCCACCGTCGCGGTGATCGTGCTGGGCCTGGCCTCGACGGTGCCCGGACTGGTGCCGCCGGCGGCCTCGGCCCTCGGGCTCAACACCACCGGCAACGAGGTGTCGAACTGGGCCCAGCTCGACTACTCGGGCTACCAGGCGCAGGCCGCCTGGCCCGAGTACCGCGACCTCATGACCACGATGGGCACGATCGCGAAGCGCTACGGGTGCGGGCGCGCGATGTGGGAGTACAACGCCGACCAGCAGCGCTTCGGTTCGCCGATGGCGCTCATGCTCCTGCCGTACTGGACCAACAACTGCGTCGACTCGATGGAGGGCCTGTTCTTCGAGTCGTCGCCCACGACCCCGTACCACTTCCTCGATCAGGCCGAACTCTCGGTCGCGCCCTCCAACGCCCAGGTCAACCTGCACTACGGTCCCCTCGACGTCGCGTTGGGCGTCCAGCACCTCCAACTGCTCGGCGTGAAGTACTACATCGCCTTCTCGCCGGCCACGATCAGCGCGGCCAACCATGACCCGCTGCTGACGTTCATCGGCGAGACCAGGAAGTGGCCGGCGCCCGGCGACCAGTGGCGGATCTACCTGATCCATGACAGCCCGGTCGTCGAACCCCTGTCGAACCTGCCCAACGTCGTCGCCGGCGTCGCGAGCCGCACGGCGTGGCTGACGGCCAACGAGTCGTGGTGGCTGAACCCGTCGCTGTGGCCCGTGCTGGGCGCCGAGAGCGGGCCGTCCACCTGGCCGCGCGCGGCGACGATCACCTCGATGAGTCGCCGGCCCGTCATCCCCACCGTCGTGAGCGACGTGAAGGTGAGGACCCAGTCACTGTCCTTCCACGTGACGCGGCTCGGCTCGCCGGTGCTCGTCAAGGTCTCGTACTACCCGCGCTGGCACGTCGCCGGCGCCGCCGGGCCCTACCGGGTGAGCCCCAACCTCATGGTGGTCGTGCCCACCAGCCACGACGTCACGCTGTCCTACGGCTCGACGCCACTGCTCACCCTGGGCAACGCCGTCACCGACCTCACCGTCATCGGCGGACTGGTCGTGCTGGTCGTCGCGCTGAGGAGACGGCGTCTGGCCCCCCGATAGTGTTGGTCGCCGTGGACACGGCGGCCATCTTCAAGGCGTACGACGTGCGCGGCACCTACCCCGACCAGCTCGACGAGGCCGCCGCGCGCG
>DAIOGY010000204.1:0-2396 GCA_036745005.1 Acidimicrobiales bacterium
CATGAACTCGTCGGTGACGCGCACGGAGTTGTTGGCGTTCTGGTACTGGATCGAGTGGATGTCCTTGCCGTCGAGGTCCATGTCGAAGCCGGCGTCGCGCAGCACGCGGGCCTTCTGCTCCTCGTGGGCCTTGCACCAGATGAACTCCTCGATGTCGGGGTGGTCCACGTCGAGGATGACCATCTTGGCCGCGCGGCGGGTCTTGCCCCCGGACTTGATGGTGCCGGCGGACGCGTCGGCGCCGCGCATGAACGACACCGGGCCGCTCGCCGTGCCGCCGCCCTCGAGCGCCTCGGCGCTCGAGCGGATCCGGGACAGGTTGACCCCGGCGCCCGAGCCACCCTTGAAGATGATGCCCTCTTCCGTGTACCAGTTGAGGATCGATCGCATCGAGTCCTCCACGGACAGGATGAAGCACGCGCTGCCCTGCTGGGGGACGCCGCGGACGCCGATGTTGAACCACACCGGCGAGTTGAACGCCGCCTTCTGGGTGACCAGGAGGTGCTTGAGCTCGGCGCGGAAGGTCTCGGCCTCCTCCTCGTCGACGAAGTAATCGGCGTCGACGCCCCATTCGGTCACGGTGTCGACGATCCGGTCGACCACCTGCTTGAGGCTCGTCTCGCGCTCGTTCGTGCCCAGCGTGCCGCGGAAGTACTTCTGGGCCAGGATGTTGGTCGCGTTGAAGGACCAGGCGGCCGGCACCTCGACGTTGAGCTGCTCGAAGGCGATCGACCCGTCACGGAAGTTGGTGATGCGCGCGTCGCGGCGATCCCACACGACGTCGTCGTAGGGATGACGGTCGTCGGTGGTGAAGAACCGACCGAGTCCGATGCCGAGCCGCTGAGGTGCGATAGCCATGTCTTACTTTCCCCTTGTCCTGTCCGATGCCGACACTGCGACACTCATCCGGCGAGGTTGGAGACGGGAGGTCCAGCGTACTGGTGCCAGTCCCCCCAACCACAACATGTAGTGGGTGTCGCCACTACGCGTCGCAAGATGCTGTGTCATTACAGCACTGTAATTACACGGCGTCAACTCAATTTTACCCATTTTTCAAACACCTTTCCCCAGGACCCCAAGGAACCAGGCGGGGCCCGGAATCTCACTAGCGTGACCCCGATGGACCTGCTCCTCGCCCTGGACGCTGGGACGACCGGAGTGCGCACCGTGGCCTTCGACACCTCGGCCCGGGTGGTCACGAGCGCCTATCGCGAGCTCACCCAGCACTTCCCCGCTCCGGGCCAGGTCGAGCACGACGCACCGGAGATCGTCGACCTCGCGACGGCCACGCTGCGCGAGGTGGCGATTGCGGTGCGCGACCGCGGGGACCGCGTCGTGGCTCTGGGCGTCACCAACCAACGCGAGACAACGGTCGCCTTCGATCGCGGCACCGGCGAGGTGGGCCACCGGGCGATCGTCTGGCAGGACCGGCGCACCGCGCCCGACTGCGCCGCGCTCGCCGCCGCCGGCCACGAAGCGCTGGTGCGCTCGACCACCGGCCTCGTCCTCGACCCGTACTTCTCCGCCACCAAGATGCGCTGGCTCGTCGAGCACGGCGCGGTACGCGAGGCGTCCACACCGTCGCTGGCCACGGTCGACACGTGGCTGGTGTGGAACCTCACCGGCGGGGTCGACGGGGGGTCCTACCTCACCGAGCCCTCGAACGCCGCACGCACGTCACTGCTCGACCTCGCGACGCGCCACTGGTCGTCGGAGATGACCGACCTCTTCGGCGTTCCGACCAACGCGTTGGCCCGGGTCGTGGCCTCGTGCTCGACGTTCGGGAGCGTGAGCGGCCACCTCGTGCCCGAGCTCGCGGGCGTGCCGATCACCGGTGTGCTCGGCGACCAGCAGGCGGCCCTCTTCGGCCAGGCCGGCTTCTCGCCCGGCGTCGTGAAGGCGACCTACGGCACGGGCGCGTTCGTCCTCGCCCACGCCGGCGCGACACCGCCCGCCGTGATCGACGGACTGGTGACGACGGTCGCGTGGGACCTGGGTGAGCACGGAGGTGCGGCCTACGCGCTCGAGGGGTCGGCCTTCGTGGCGGGCGCCGCCGTGCAGTGGCTGCGCGACCAGATGGGATTCCTGGCTCGATCCGATGAACTCGAAACGCTCGCGCGCAGCGTGGCGGGCAGCGACGGCGTGTCGTTCGTCCCCGCGTTCACCGGCCTGGGTTCGCCGTTCTGGCGCGCCGAGGCGCGCGGCGCGATCACCGGCCTGAGTCGAGGGGTCGGCCGCGCGCACATCGCGCGCGCCCTGGTCGAGTCCCTCGCCTTCCAGGTGCGCGCGATGACCGACGCATTCGCGACGGCGAGCGTCACTCCGAGCGAGCTGCGGGCCGACGGCGGGGCGGCCGCGATGGACCTGCTGCTCGAACTCCAGGCCACGAACTCGCG
>DAIOGY010000205.1:0-2361 GCA_036745005.1 Acidimicrobiales bacterium
AACGTCATCGTCTTCGCCCTGTGGTTCTGGGAGATCGACCGCGGCGGGCCGCACCTGCGCTCGGGCGGCTCGGCGCGCTACCCCGACATCCAGTTCCCCCAGATGGAGAACCCGAAGCTCGCGCCGCCCACGTGGCGCCCGGCCTTCACCGACTACCTCTTCACGGCCTTCGCCAACGGGACGAGCTTCGCGCCGGCCGACGCGATGCCCCTGAGCACGCGCGCCAAGGCCCTCTTCCTCGGCGAGTCGCTCGTCTCACTCGTCACCCTCGCCGTCGTGGCCGCGCGAGCGGTCAACATCCTGCACTGACTAGTCGAGGAGCCTCTCTAAGAGCCGACCGGCCCGGCTCGCAGTGCCGCGACGGCGCTCGTGGTGGTCGGCCCACGTGGCGAGACGCAACCCGGAGTTGATACCGACCCAGCGCAGCGGCTCGACGGGCCAGCGACGCGAGGCGCGCTGGACGAAGGGAAGTCGCGTGTGGCCGGTGTCGGCGTCGGGGTCCACGATGAGGTCGGCCAACGCGTTCGCGCTGACGTAGCTCAGGACCACGCCGTCGCCGGTGTAGCCGCCGGCGCTGGCCACGCCCCGCTCGTGGTCCACGACGATCGACGGCGTGCGGTCGCGCGGCATGGCCACCGGTCCGCCCCAGCGGTGGGTGACCTCGCCGGAGAGCGACGGGAAGAGCTCGTGCAGGGTCGATTCGAGCATGGAGAAGACCGTGGCGTCGAGGTCGAAGCGGGGCTCGACCGTGGAGCCGAAGTGGTAGGGCGAGCCGCGTCCCCCGAAGGCGATGCGGTCGTCGCGTGTGCGCTGGCCGTAGATGATGAGGTGGCGGTCGTCGTTGAACGTCTCGTAGGCGCCGAGGCCCACCTCGTCCCAGAAGGCCCGCGGCTGGGGCTCGGTGGCGATCATCAGCGAGTAGAGGGGCGCGACCTCGCGGCGCTGCCGCGGCAGGGTGGGCGTGAAGCCCTCGGTGGCGCGCACCACGTACT
Organism: Acidimicrobiales bacterium; assembly: GCA_036745005.1. Lineage (GTDB taxonomy): Bacteria > Actinomycetota > Acidimicrobiia > Acidimicrobiales > RAAP-2 > RAAP-2. The sequence goes on from DAIOGY010000205.1 coordinate 993, forward strand.
GTGCGTGCACGGTGCCGCCGACGGTGACGACCTCGGGGCGGCGCCCGGGCCGCGTGACCACGCGGGTGACCTTGGTGTCCTCGAAGACGGCGACGCCGTGGCGCTCGACCGCGTCGGCCAGGCCGCGCACGAGGCGCGCGGGGTGCAGCCGGGCGCAGTGCGGACTGTAGGTGGCGCCGAAGAGGTCGCTCGGGGCGCCGCGCTCGCGCGCCGCGGCGGCGTCGAGCCACGCGAGGTCCGCCTCACCCACGCCCAAGTCGCGCACCGCGTCGACCTCGGCGACGAGGCGCCGGGACTGGAGCTCGCTGCGCGCGAAGTGCAGCGTGCCGCCCTGGACGAAGTGGGCGTCGATGCCGTCGAGCGCCGCGGCGGCGCCCAGCGCCGGGACCGCCTCGTAGAGCAGGTGGCGCAGGTGGTGGTACGCGTCGTGGCCCCAGCGCGCGACGACGGTCTCGTCGCTGAGGGGCAGCAGTGCCGAGGCCCAGCCGCCGTTACGTCCCGACGCGCCGAATCCGCAGACCGACTGCTCGAGGACCGCCACGCGCAGGTCCGGGTCGCGGCGCACCAGCTCGCGCGCCGTCCACAGGCCGGTGTAGCCCCCGCCCACGATCGCGACATCGACGTCGCGATGCGCGCTGAGGGCCGGCCGGGGCGTGACCGGTTGGTCCAGCGAGGACCACCACAGCGAGTGTGGTGGCCGCACTAGATGTGGAGCGCGGCCGCTCCGGTGAAGACCTCGCGCAGGACGCCCACCATGAAGTCGATGTCCGCGCGCGTCGAGATCAGCGGCGGCGCCAGCTGGACCACCGGGTCACCGCGGTCGTCGGATCGGCAGATGAGGCCGCGCCGGAACATCTCGGGCGACACGTAGCCGCGGAGCAGCCGCTCGGCGTCGTCGCCGGACCAGGTCTCGCGCGTGGACTGGTCCTTGACCAGCTCGACGCCCCAGAAGTAGCCCGCGCCGCGCACGTCGCCCACGATGGGGATGTCGCGCAGCCCCTCGAGGCTCGAGCGGAAGTAGCCCTCGTTGGCCCGCACGTTCTCGATCACGCGCTCGCTCTCGATGATCTCCAGGGTCTTGAGGGCGATGGCGCACGACACCGGGTGCCCGGCCCAGGTGAAGCCGTGGGAGAAGGAGTTGTCGTCGTGCTGGAAGGGCTCGGCCAGGCGGTCCGAGACGATCATCGCGCCCAAGGGCGCGTAGCCCGCGGTGATGCCCTTGGCGCAGGTGATGATGTCGGGCACGTAGTCGTACTTCTGGCCGCCGAACCAGGTGCCGATGCGACCGAAGGCGCAGATGACCTCGTCCGAGACGAGGATCACCCCGTAGCGATCGCAGATCTCGCGCACCTGTTGCCAATAGCCCGGG
>DAIOGY010000206.1:0-2329 GCA_036745005.1 Acidimicrobiales bacterium
CCCAAGGTGTACATGCGCACGCGGCCGAACATGTCGCCGACGCGCCCCAGGCTCACCACCAGCACCGAGGTCACGAGCAGGAAGCTCATGAGGACCCATAGGAAATAGGGCGTGTTCTGCGCCGCCAGGGGGTCGAGCTTGATTCCCTTGAAGATGTCGGGCAGGGCGATCAGCAGGATCGAGCCGTTGATCGTCGCCATCAGGATCCCGAGGGTGGTGTTGGACAGTGCGATCCACTTGTACCGCGGCGAGATCGTCGCGCTGCTCATGCCACCTCCGGCCCCGAGGGGCCTGTTCGTTAGTTAGTCGCAACTAATTATAATGAACGGTGTGACCGACCAGTTCACGTTCGACACTTCGACCCTGGACACCGCGGTGGCCCTGAGGGTGGCGGTGGCCCGGATCCACCGGGCCCTGCGCTCTCGAGCCGAGCGACAGGTGACGGCGTCGCAGTCCTCGGCGTTGGCCCGGATCGAGCAGGAGGGACCCGTTCGCCTCGGGGTGCTCGCCCAACTCGAGGGGGTCGCGGCGGCGACGATGAGCAAGGTGGTCGACGGCTTGGAGGAGCACGGACTGATCGAACGGGTGGCCGACGAGGCCGACGGCCGGGCCAGCCTGGTGCGGCTCAGCGCGGACGGTGCCGTCACCCTGCACCAGCTGCGCGCGGCGAGCACCCAGGCGATCTCCGCGGTCCTCGAGGAGCTGGGCCCGGCCGAGTCGACCTGCCTGCGCGAGGCGCTCCCGGTCCTCGAGCGCCTCGCCGAGCTCCTGACCGCAGGCCCGGGAAGCTAGGCCGGCCCGTCGAAGTCGAACCACCCGGCTCGCGCTCGCCAGTGCAGACCGGCGCGCAGGCGCGCGACGATGGCTCTCTCCAGGGTGGTGCGCTGCGGCAGGTCGTCGAGTGCGACACCCGGGAGACGAAAGACGAACTCGAGCGTGTCGGCGTCGTCGTCGAATCCACCGGGGACCATCGTGAAGCGCCGCTGAAAGGCGAGGATGTTGCTGCGCGCGGCGAGGTACTCGCCCAGGTGGTCGTCGAGCAGCCAGCTCATACAGGACGCGACGCGTCGACGGTCGGTGGGCCACGCCCGGGAGACCACCTCGCGCGCGCGCGCCAGCGTCGCGTCCAGCGTGACGGGGTCGAAGCCGGGCCCCTCGGGGATGTGCAGGCCGAGCTGCGCGTCGCCGCGACGGAAGCCCGCGCCGAGCGCGGCCGCCTCGGCCTCGTCGTACCAGGGCACGGGACACAACGTGCTCTCGCCGGTGACCAGGTAGTGGAACTGGAGCCGCCCGATCTCGAGCAGCTCACCGCGCAGGGCCAGGAGCTGCCACCACCCGGCGTCGACGCCGGCCGAGCCGTGCTTGCGGCGATGGATGGCGGCGTGATGGACGAAGGATGAGAACGTCGAGTCGATGACGTCCTCGGGCACACCGACGCCGGCGAGGTAGGCGCGCGCACCCGGAGCGCACAGGGCGATCACGTGGAGGTAGAAGAGCCGGCCCGCCGGGTCGAGCCCGTCGAGGTCGGGCCAGATGAAGACCGGTGCCGTGGGCACACCGCGGGCGTCCTCGACCGCCCCCACCACCTGGGCCATCACCCCGGCGATGACGGTCCGGCCCCGCGTCGCGTCCCACTCGCGCACGGCCTCGTCGCGATCAGCGACGGCGAAGCCGACCCCGGCCAGGGCCACCTCGACCTCAGCGGACGTCGTCATCTGGACCCGTTCGACGACCGCGGGTCGCGCCGGTGGTAGCGACATCGACATGAACGCCAGGGTGTCGGCGGGCGTCGTCACGTCGTGCGGTGTCCCTGACCGACGCGGCCGGCTAGGCGGGGGCTTCGAGCTCGCCCTTCAGGCGCTCGAGGGTCGTGCGGATCGACTCCCGGGTGAACTCGGCCCGGTCGTAGTCCCTCGTGTCGGCGTAGCGCTTGAGGACCACGCCGCGCTGGTCGGTCCACGACTCGGTGACGCGGCACCCCTCCGGGGTCGCCTCGACGTCGAAGACCCAGCGAGCGACCTTGAGCTTGCCGTACGTCACGTTGAAGGCGAAGCGCCGTGGCGGGTCGAAGTCCGAGACCGTCGCGACCGTGGCCCACGAGTCCTCGCCGTGGGCGTTGGTGCCCCGGAATCGCGCGCCGAGCGACGGCCCGCTCGCGCCGCCCAGCCACACTCCGCCGGTGTTCTCCGGCGAGCGCCCCCCCATGGCGGGAAGGTCGGACAGGGCGGCGAACGCCGCCTCGGCGGCCGCGGCGATGTCGATCGAGTCGGTGTGCTTCACGGTCGAACCCTACGCGCCGCGCGAGCCCCGATCAGGCGTTCATTGACTT
>DAIOGY010000207.1:0-2315 GCA_036745005.1 Acidimicrobiales bacterium
GGGCGAAGACGTAAGTGCCGCGGCTCAGGTACTCCTTCACGATGTCGTTCTGGGTGGTGCCGGCGAGGCGACGCCAGTCGGCCCCCTGCTCTTCGGCCAGCACCAGGTAGAGCGCCCAGAGCCACGCGGCGGTGGCGTTGATCGTCATCGACGTGTTCATCTCGGCCAGGGGGATGCCGTCGAAGAGCTGGCGCAGGTGGCCGAGGTGGGCGACCGGCACGCCGACCTTGCCGACCTCGCCGGCGGCGGCCGGAGCGTCGGGGTCGAAGCCGGTCTGGGTCGGCAGGTCGAAGGCGACCGACAGGCCGGTCTGGCCCTTGGCCAGGTTGGCCCGGTAGAGCGCGTTGGAGGCGACGGCGCTCGAGTGGCCCGAGTAGGTGCGCATCACCCAGGGCTTGGACGATTCGGCCACGGCGTCCTCCCGGTCCGTTACCGACGGTAGTCGTAGAAGCCGACGCCCGACTTGCGACCGAGCTGGCCGGCGCTGACCATCCGGCGCAGCAGCGGCCTCGGCGCGAGGTGGTGGTCACCGAACTCGGCGTGCATCGCGTCGAGGATGGCGACCGCGACGTCGAGGCCCACGAGGTCCAGGAGCGCGAAGGGGCCCATCGGGAAGCCGCAGCCGCCCTTCATCGCCGTGTCGATGCCCTCGCGAGTGGCCACGTCCTGTTCGAGGAGGCGCACCGCGCCGTTGAGGTAGGGGAAGAGCAGCGCGTTGACGATGAAGCCGGCCTGGTCCTTCACGACCACCGGCTCCTTGCCGCACGAGCGCGCGAAGTCGACCACGGCGTCGATCGTCGCGTCGCTCGCGCACAGCGGGCGCACCACCTCGACGAGCGTCATGACGTTGGCGGGATTGAAGAAGTGCATTCCGCACACCTGCTCGGGACGCGAGGTCGCCATGGCCAAGTTGATGACCGACAGCGTCGAGGTGTTGGTGGCGAGGATGGCGTCGGGGCGCACGACGTGGTCCAGCTGGTCGAAGATCTCGAGCTTGATCGTCATCTCCTCGACGACCGACTCGATGACCAGCTCGCAGTCGGCCAGGTCGTCGAGATGCGTGGTGGTCGTGATCCGCGCGCGCAGCTCGTCGGCGTCGGCCGCGGTGCGCTGGCCCTTGTCCACCTCGCGCGCGAGCGAGCGCTCGACTCCCGCGGTCAGCTCCGCGGCGCTCGCCAGTGAGCGGCTGCGCACGACGACCGTGGCCCCGGCGCTCGCGCACACCTGCGCGACGCCACCGGCCATGGTTCCCGACCCCACGACACCCACGGATTGGAATCTCATCTCGGCACCTTACTGGGCGGCGCGAAGGGCTCCGTGCGAGACTCGGGCGGTGGAGCGCACGACGCTGGCCGCGGGCTCGCTCGCCGTGGCGCGCGACGTGATCGTCGCGGGCGACCTGGCGCTCCCGCTCGACGCGGACGTCGTGGTCGTTCCGACGGCCGCCGCGTTCACGGGCGCCGCGCGGGCCGCCGTCGCGGTGGCCGACGCGCTCAGCGACGTCGACGCGCGCGTCGAGGCGATCATGGTGGGCGATCGGGCCTCGGCCAACGAGCCGTACTTCGCGCGACGCGTCGGCGAGGCCGACGTCGTCGTGCTGTGCGACGGGTCGGCGCTGCACGCGCGCTCGTCGTGGCGCGACACCGCGGTCGGCGCGGCGATCGAGCGGGCCGGCCTGGTGGTGGCGATCGGTTCGGTGGCCTCGGTGCTGGGCGAGGTGATGATCGACCCGCGCGGGGGCGCGCCGACGACCGGGTTGGGCTATCGCCCGGGCGTCGTCCTGACGGTTCCGGCGCCGCCCACCCAGCTGGCGCGCACCCGCGGACTGCTCCGCGCGACCGAGACCCTGGTCGTGGTGGGGCCCCAGGGCGCCGTGCTGGGCGAGGACGGGCGCTGGCGCGTCGTGCGTCGCGACGTCGTCGTCACGCGCGGGGACGAGGCCAGCGCCCTCTAGTCCTCGGACTCGCTGATCGTGACCGACTCGATGGTGACGTTCTCACTGGGCCGGCCCGAGGACGTGCCGACGTCGTTGATCGACGAGACGACGTCGAGTCCGCGCACCACCTTGCCGAAGAGCGAGTAGAGCGGCGGCAGGCGCACTCCGTCGGGTCCCGAGATGATGAAGAACTGCGAGCCGTTGGTGTGGGGTCCGGCGTTGGCCATCGCCAGGGAGCCGACCTCGTAGCGGCCGGGCTTGGGCAGCTCGTCGTCGAAGCGGTACCCGGGGCCGCCGGAGCCCGAGCCGGTCGGGTCGCCGCCCTGGAGGACGAAGCCCGGGATGACCCGGTGAAAGACGATCCCGTCGACGTAGTGCC
>DAIOGY010000208.1:0-2286 GCA_036745005.1 Acidimicrobiales bacterium
TCTACGACGAGGGCACCTACGTCACGCTGACCGACATCCTGGGCGCCGAGGACGCGTTCGGCGACATGGACTTCAAGGTCGCCGGCACCGCCGACGCGGTCACCGCCCTGCAGCTCGACACCAAGATCGACGGCCTGCCGGCCGACGTCCTGGCCAAGGCGCTGCACCAGGCGAAGGAGGCGCGCCTCACGATCCTGGGCGTGATTACCGACACGATCGCCGAGCCGCGCGCCCAGGTGGCCGACGTCGCCCCCAAGATCGTCTCGATGCAGATCCCGATCGACAAGATCGGCGAGGTCATCGGGCCCAAGGGCAAGGTCATCAACACGCTCCAGCAGGAGACCGGCGCCGACATCGCCGTCGACGACGACGGCGTCGTGGGCACCGTGACCATCGGGGCCAAGGACGGCCGCGCCGTCGAGGAGGCCCGACGGCGCATCGAGATGATCCTCGACCCGCCCCTGGCCGAGGTCGGCGTGGTCTACCAGGGCCGCGTGGTCAACCTCGCCAAGTTCGGCGCCTTCGTGAGCATCCTGCCGGGCCGTGACGGCCTGTTGCACATCTCGAAGCTGTCGCCGCTCAACGACGGCAAGCGCATCGGTCAGGTCGAAGACGTCCTCCAGCTCGGCCAGAGCCTCGAGGTGCGTGTCGACGACATCGACCCGGCCGGCAAGGTCTCGCTGTCACTGGCGGGCGAGTACGCCAACGCCGAGGTGGACGCGCGTCCGGCGCGCGAGCCGCGCGAGCGCTCCGAGCGCCCGGAGCGATCCGAGCGCAGCGACCGTGGTGACCGTGGTGGCGATCGCGGACGTGACCGTGGCAACGAGCGTTCCGATCGTGGCGGGCGAGAGCCGGACCGTGACCGCGGCCCCAAGGTCGCGCCGTCGTCCTCCTTCGAGGCCGCCTTCGAGGCCGAACTGGCCGAGGAGATCGGCGACCTCGGCCCCGGCGGACCCACCTTCACCGAGGACGCCGGTCGGCGCAGTCCGCGCCCGCGTCGCCGCTAGTCGTCGAGCCGTGCCGCCGCGCCCGCCGGGCGTGATGGCACGGCTCGCTCGATCTTTCGTAGCGTTGTCGCGATGACGGCCACCCTCGCCACGCCGACGCGGTGGTGGCGGCGCCTGTCGCGCGCCGATCGCCGGGCGCTGTCCTGGCTCGTCGCCCTGCCGACCGTCCTCTTCGTGGCGCCCGCGCTGGCCGGGCACCCGGCCATCGTGGCCGACAACCTGATCCAGAACTTCCCGCTGCGCGCGCTCGCCGGGCGCCAGCTGGCGAGCGGGCACCTGCCCCTGCTCAACCCGTACGCCAACTCGGGCACGCCGTTGCTCGGCGGGCTCAACGCCGGGGCCCTCTATCCCACGACGCTGTTCTTCCTCGTCCCCTGGGCCGTCGCGGCCTGGGTCGCCAACCTGCTCGTGGTCTACGTCGGCGCGGCGTTCGGGGTCTACGCCCTCGTGCGCTGGCACGCGCTGAGCGCGCGCGCGGCCTTCCTCGCCGCGCTGAGTTACACGCTCTTCGGGGCGATGACCGGCCAGCTCGTCCACATCGGCGTCGTCCAGGGCTACTCGCTGCTGCCCTGGGGGATCCTGGCGCTCGTCGTGCTGTCGAAACGCCTGCGCGCCGTCGAGACGACCGGCACCGGGTGGATACGCGCGGCGGCGCCACCCCTGCTCGGGTTCTCTCTCCTGTGGGGACTGGTGGCTCTCTCCGGCGAGCCGCGCGCCGTCGCGGTCATGGAGCTGCTCACCCTCATCGTCGCGCCGGCGGTCCTGGTGCTGCGCTCGTCGTACTGGATCGCGACCTGGCGCGCGCGCGTCGTCTACGCCGCGACCGTCGCGGTGGGGGTCCTCTGGGGCGTGGCCATCGGACTCGTCCAGCTGCTGCCGGGCTCGGCCTTCATCGGCTTCTCGCAGCGCTCGTCGATCAGCTACTGGTTCTTCGGCTCGGGGTCGCTCAACGTGCGCTGGACCGGGCTGCTCTTCGTCCAGGACCTGCTGGGCTCCAACGGCGTGCTGGGGACCCCGCACTACTTCGTCGGCTACAACCTGCCCGAGGTCACCGGCTACGCCGGGCTGCTCGCGCTCGTCGGGTCGGCGGCCTTCCTCACGCGGCTCACGCGCCGGGGCTGGGTGGGCGAGTGCCGGGACTTCTCCCTCTACGCCGTGCTGGGCTTCGTCGGCCTCTGGGCGACGTGGGGCACCTATACCTGGGCGGGGCACCTCTTTCGCCTGCTCCCGATCTTCGGCAACACCCGCCTCCAGAGCCGCAATGTGATCCTGGTCGACC
>DAIOGY010000209.1:0-2217 GCA_036745005.1 Acidimicrobiales bacterium
CGGCGTCACGACCTTCGTGGCGACCAGGTCGGCGTAGCGCGCGTCGTCGGGGTGGACTACCAGCGCCACGCAGCTCGCCAGCAGCTCGGGGCGCGTCGTGTCGATGACGACGACCCCGCCATCGGGCCGATGGAAGTTCACGCGGTGCGAGTGGCCGGGGCGCTCGCGGTCTTCGAGCTCGGCCTGGGAGACCGCGGTGCGGAAGTCGACGTCCCAGAGGGTGGGCGCCACCGTGGAGTAGACCTCGCCGCGCGCCAGCATCTCCAGGAAGCCGCGCTGGGAGACCTCCTGGGAGTGGGACCCGACGGTCGTGTACTCCATCGTCCAGTCGATCGAGGCGCCCAGGGTGCGAAAGAGGTGGCGGTAGGCCTCCTCGTCGAGCACCGTGAGGCGCCGGCAGAGCTCGACGAAGTTCTTGCGCGAGATCGCGATCTTCTCCTTGCCCGGCGTGGCCGGCGGCTCGAAGAAGGCGTCGTAGGGCACCGTCGCGTCGCCGCGCACCCCGAAGTAGTTCTCGACGCGCCGCTCGGTCGCCAGGCCGTTGTCGTCCCAACCCATCGGGTAGAACACGTCCTTGCCGCGCATGCGCCAGTAGCGCGCCACGAGGTCGGTGTGGGTGTAGCTGAAGACGTGGCCGATGTGCAGGGTGCCCGACACCGTGGGCGGAGGGGTGTCGATGGAGTAGATGTCCGCGCGCGTCGCGTCGGGGTCGAAGCGGTACGTGCCCTCGGCGTCCCAGCGCTCGATCCAGGTCGCCTCGAGGCCGTCGACGGTCGGCTTGTCGGGCACGCGCGGCGACGTCGGGGTGAGGGCGTCGGACATGGTTGGCCTAGTTTAGGACCGTGATTCGCCTCTACGATTCCGCGCGTGGCGAGGTGGTTGACGTCATCACGCGCGACGAGGGTCGCCTGTCGATGTACGTGTGCGGTCCGACCGTCTACGGCCCCCCCCACATCGGCCACGGTCGCTTCACGCTGGTCTGGGACGTCGCGCGGCGCTGGTACTCCTTTCGCGGCCTCGACGTGACCTACGTGTCCAACGTCACCGACATCGACGACAAGATCATCAATCGGGCCCGCGAAGAGGGCCGCAGCGAAGAGGCGGTGGCCCAGGAGTGCGAGGCGCAGTGGTGGGATGCGATGGACGCGATTGGCGTCGCGCGGCCCGACGAGACCCCGCACGCGACGCACTACCTCGAGGAGATGGTGGCCCTCGTGGGCGAGCTGCTGGAGCGAGGGGTCGCCTACGTGATCAGCGACGGCGTCTACTTCGACGTGTCGTGCGTGCCCGACTACGGGCTGCTCGCCGGCCAACCCCTCGACTCGCTGCGCGCGGGGGCCCGCGTCGAGGCCAAGGACGAGAAGCGCTCGCCGCTCGACTTCGCGCTGTGGAAGAACGCCAAGCCCGGCGAGCCGCGGTGGCCGGCGCCCTTCGGCGAGGGTCGGCCGGGCTGGCACACCGAGTGCGTCGTGATGTCCCTCAAGCTCCTCGGTGACGACTTCGATCTTCACACGGGCGGACTGGACCTAATGTTCCCGCACCACGAGAACGAGCGCGCACAGGCCGTCGCCTGGGGGCACCCGTTCTCGCGCCACTGGGCCCACCACGGGATGGTGATGGTCGGGGGCGACAAGATGGCCAAGTCGCTGGGCAACTACACCACGATGTCGGACCTGCTGGCGTCGACCGACGCCCGCGCGTACCGGCTGCTGGTCCTTCGCTCGCACTACCGCTCGCCGATCGAGGTCTCGCCGTCCACGATCGCCGACGCCGAACGGGCCCTGGCCCGCCTCGACGGCCTGGCCCGTCGCTTCGAGCTGGCGGCCCTCGCGGGCGCGACGCTCGAGCGCGCTGACTCCTTCACCTTCGACGGCGACGCCCTGGCCCTGTATGAGGCGTTCGCCGGCGACCTCGACGACGACCTGGACACGCCGCGCGCGATGGCGCGGCTCTTCGACGCGGTGACGAGCGCGCACGCGGCGGCGGATCGGGGCGACGACGCGGCGGCCACCTCCCTCGCGCGGGCCGTCAACGCGCTGTGCGGCGCGCTCGGGCTCAGCCTGCGCGGCGACGCCGACCTGATCGACGAGGCCAGCGCGGCGCTGGTGGCCGCACGCGACGACGCCCGCTCGCGCGGTGACTGGGCCGGGGCCGACCGGCTGCGCGACGAGCTGGCCGGCCTGGGCTGGACGGTCGAGGACTCGCCCGACGGGACCC
>DAIOGY010000210.1:0-2216 GCA_036745005.1 Acidimicrobiales bacterium
TTCAAGGGCGGTTCGGCGATCGCGAAGTTGGCGTAGCCCGGGCGTACCTTGGCGGGGTCGGTCTTGAAGAACGTCGAGTAGAACTCGACCGCCTCGTCGAGGTTCGAGACGTTAAGGGCTAGCTGGAGGCGGGACATGGGCAACCTTTCACATTGATGTTTGTCAATGTGAAGAGTACACTCGACATTGATGACTGTCAATATGGAGATCCCGTGGTGACGGCGAGGCCCCGGGCCCTGGCCGAGGCCTGCTGCGTCCCCTTGGACGAGCGGGCCCTCGACGACGCCGAGGCCGCGGCGCTCGCGCAGGTCTTCGCGGCGTTGGCCGACCCCGCCCGTCTCAGGATCTACTCGATTATCGCCAGCGAGGGTGAGGTCTGCAGCTGCCACCTCGAAGAGCCGCTCGGCCGCAGCCAGCCCACGATCTCGCACCACACCTCACGCCTGGTCGCGGCGGGACTCATCGTCGGCGAGCGGCGCGGCCGGTGGACGTGGTGGCGCCCCGTCCCCGCGCAGGCGGAGCTCGCCGCACGTCTGCTCGCGGCCACGTCGAGGTGACCCGCGCGCTAGGGTCGCGCCGTGACGACACTCCTCGGGCTTCGAACGGTCATCTACCCCGCGCCGGACCTCGATGGCGCCAAGGCGTGGTGGACGCAGTTCCTCGGCCATCCGCCCTACTTCGATGAAGAGTTCTACGTCGGCTTCTCGGTGGCCGCCTACGCGCTCAGAAAATAGCCCGACGCCGACCCGCACGAGGGAGCCCACGTGTACTGGGGCGTCGACGACGTGGACGCGGCGGTGGCCGACTCCTGCGCGCGCGGGGCGAGCGTGCACACCCCGGCGTCCGACGTGGGAGAGGGCATCGTCACTGCCGTGGTGCGACTGCCCAATGGATCGCTCGTGGGCTTCATCAAGAACCCGCACTTCTTGCTTCCCTCGGGCTGACTCGAGACCCGGGTCGCGAAGATGGCGTGATGGACGTTCCCGTCGTGGAGTCCGAGCGGCTGGTCCTGCGCGACTGGCGACGTGAGGACCGCGCTGCGTTCGCCGCGATCAACGCCGATCATCGGGTGATGGAGCACTTTCCCTCGACCATGACCCGAGAGCAGTCCGACGCGGTGGCCGAACGCATCGAGGCGGCGTGGTCGAGGGGGTTCGGGTTGTGGGCGGTGGAAGAGCGAGAGACGGGCGAGTTCGTCGGCTTCACTGGCCTGTCGGTGCCCTCCTTTGACGCGCCGTTCACGCCGACGGTCGAGATCGGTTGGCGACTGGCCCAACGCGTGTGGGGGCAGGGGTACGCGACGGAGGCGGCGAGATCGACCCTGGCGTGGGCTCGCCAAAACGTGACGCCGCCGCGCGGCGAGATCGTCAGCTTCACCACGGTCGCCAACGCGCGCAGTCGTCGCGTCATGGAGAAGCTTGGCTTCACTCATCGCGCCGAGGACGACTTCGACCACCCGGCGCTGCCAGACTGGGCGTATCGGCGCCACGTGCTGTACCGACGAGCACTGCACGCGGAGCCGTCGGAGGAATTAGTCGAGCCTTAGCCCGGCCCCGCGCGGGTCTTACGTCGCCCGAGCACAGTGGGTCATCGAGGGATCCGCCCGCGATGAACGGACATAGGAAGACAGATGTCACAGCACACATCACCGCGTCGGCGCTTGTTGGCCACGGGTTCGGGCGCCGTCGACGCCGGCCTCGCGGCCGCTGGCGTCGCCTCGGCGCCCTCCAACGGCCCCACGACGACGGCCGCGTCCAGCGCCGGCGCACGGCCGCTCTCCGGTCCCGACCTTGCCTACGCGACGGCGACCGCCGAGAGGGCGGCTCCCGGGACGACGGTCCTAGCCGCTGAGAGGGACCCGGCCGGCGCCTACGACGTGCACATGACGAAGGCCGAGGGTACGTTCGTCACGGTGACGCTCGACGCCGGCCTCCAGGTCACCGGCGTCAGCGACGCGTTCGCCGGTGACCCGCCCGACCTCCGGCCGGGCGGGATGGGACCGCCTGGCTCCGTGAGCTGACCGGCCCCGCGCCCGCGGGGGCCACGCTCGTTCGCGGGCGCGGCCCCGGCGCGTCCGGCGTCCTGGGCGACCGGGCGTGGACGCTTCGCACGAAGGAGCGGGCCGAACATCTACGCCCGAGCGATCCGCACGTCGCCCGAGACCGTGGCGACGCTGAGGTTGAGTGGCTCGCCGGCGCCGGCGCCGGCGCCGGTGG
>DAIOGY010000211.1:0-2112 GCA_036745005.1 Acidimicrobiales bacterium
GGATGGCGTCGTCGTTGCCCGGGATGACGTAGTCGATCACGTCGGGGTCGCAGTTGGTGTCGACGACGGCCACCACCGGCAGGCCGAGCTTGCGGGCCTCGGTCACGGCGATGTGCTCCTTCTTCGTGTCGATCACGAAGACGGCGTCGGGGACCTTGTCCAGTCCGGCGATGCCCGAAAGGTTGCGGTCGAGCTTCTCGAGCTCGCGCGTGTGGCGCAACGCCTCGCGCTTGGGCATGTTGTCGAAGTCACCGGCGCGCTGCATGTTGCGCAGCTCCACCAGGCGCTTCACGCGACCGTGGACCGTGGTGAAGTTGGTGAGCATGCCGCCCAGCCAGCGCTGGTTGACGAAGGGCATGCCGCAGGCCTGCGCGTAGTCGGCGATCGGTCCCTGGGTCTGCTTCTTGGTGCCCACGAAGAGCACGGTGCCGCCGCCGGCCACCAGGTCACGCACGTAGGCGTAGGCCGCCTCGATGCCGGCCAGGGTCTTGCGCAGGTCGATCAGGTAGATGCCGTTGCGCTCGCCGAGGATGAACCGGCGCATCTTGGGGTTCCACCGGCGGGTCTGGTGCCCGAAGTGCACGCCCGAGTCGAGGAGTTCTTGCAGTGTGACCAGTGCCACGTTCAGTTTCCTTCCGTTCGGTTGCTCGACCCCCGCAGAGCACCGCGAACGGCGACCGTACGAATCCACGGGGGCAACTCAGTGCTCGCCCACCGCGGGAGAGCCTGACCATGCTAGTCGCTGACCTTCACCCCCGAGGATGGGTCTGGCGGTGCACCTTCTGGAGTCGCGACTTGGACACGTGCGTGTAGAGCTGGGTCGTCGTGAGGCTCTCGTGGCCGAGCAGCTCTTGGACCACGCGCAGGTCGGCCCCGCCTTCGAGCAGGTGCGTGGCGTAGGTGTGGCGCAACGCGTGCGGGTGGACGTGTCCGCGGGCCACGCGCTGGTCGAGGAGCCGACGCACGTCGCGCGGCCCGAGCCGCCGGGCGCGCCGGTTGAGGAACAGCGCCTCGCGCGGCGACGCCGGCGTCACCACGTCGTCACGGGCGTCCTCGGCCCACAGACGCACCGCCGCCAGGCCCTTGGCGTGCAGCGGGACGATCCGCTCCTTGCGCCCCTTGCCCACCACGCGCACCAGGCCCGCGCCGTAGTCGACGCTGTCGAGGTCCAAGTCGCACAGCTCGCTGACGCGCAGCCCCGCGCCGTAGAGGACCTCGCACACAGCGCGATCGCGCACGGCCCACTCGTCCTCGCCCCAACTCTCGTCGAGCAGCACGTCGAGTTGCTCGCGTACGACCAGGCGCGGCAGCGTGACGTTGGGCCGCGGCGCCGAGAGCCGCGCCGCCGGGCTCTCCGTGAGCGATCCGCGCTCGACCAGCCAGGCGAAGTACCCGCGCAGCGACGCGCGCCGTCGCGCGATCGAGGAGCGCTCGTCGCCGTGCGCGGTCATGTGGGCCAGGTAGCCGCGCAGCCCGCGTCGCGTGACGTCGCCGGGGCCTGTCCAGTTCTGGTCGAGGGCCCACGCGACGAAGCGCGCGACGTCGCTGGCGTACGCGCGCTGCGTGGCGACCGAGCGGTCCGCGACGCGCAGGGTCCGGCGATACTCCTCGACGCGCCACGCGTCGAGCCCTTCGCTCCTTGGCGCACCCGACACGCACTCAGGCTACCGAGGGCCCCGGCGTCGCGCGGCGACCTCACTAGTCTGGTCGATGACCCAAGGAGCCGACGTGCCACGGATCCTCATCGTGGAAGATGACGACCACATCCGCAGCGCCCTGCGACTGATGTTCGAGGGCGAGGGCTTCGACGTGGACGACGCGCCCTCGGGCGAGGTCGGCGTCGCGCTCTTCTCGCGCATGACCGCCGACGTCGCGATCGTCGACGTCATGCTGCCGGGCATGTCGGGCTTCGAGACCTGCCAGGCGCTGCGCGCCACGAGCGACCTGCCCATCGTGATCGTCTCGGCCCGCGACGAGACGGCCGACGTCGTTCTCGGACTCGAGTCGGGCGCCGACGACTACGTCACCAAGCCCTTCGTGCCCGAGGAGCTGCTCGCGCGGGTGCGCGCGCACCTGCGGCGCCGACCCGACAAGCACGCGCACGCCTTCACG
>DAIOGY010000212.1:0-2082 GCA_036745005.1 Acidimicrobiales bacterium
GCTGGGGGCCGTCCTCGCCGCCGCCCAGCAGATAGAGGTCGGCGTCGGGCACGGGGTCGTGCAGGGCCACCGTCACCAGGTCGACCGGGACGTCGCGGCGCCGGCCGCGCTCGACCAGCACGCGCGCGTTTCCCCCGTCCCCGTAGGTGCCCAGGAGCTCCGGGAACAGCAGGGCGATCCTCACGACGTGCTCGCGGCGAGCCACTCGCTGAAGGCCGTGTAGTTGGCGATCAGCCACACCGGCGACGCCCCGTGCGCCAACGTCGCCCGGTCGTCCACGACGCGCGCCGCGACGCCGGCGTAGTCGAGCCGCGTCGCCAGGTCGAGGCGGCGCTCGCCCAGGCACGACACCTCGCGTCCCGCGAGCGCCTCGAAGGGCACGTCGTAGAGCCACGAGGGGTCCCGCCCGTCAGCGACCTGATCGTTGATCGCGATCCACAGGTCGCACGCGCCGGCGCGGACCAACGGGAGGACCGCCGCGAACCCCGCCGGGTTCTTCGCCAGGATCAGGTGCACGGTGCGCCCGCGCCAGCGCCGCCGGGCGAACCGGCCCGCCACCTCGGACACCGTGGTGACCCGCGCGACCGCCTCACCGGTCGCGACCCCGACGACGTGCAATGCGGTCACGGCTTGGGCGGCGTTGGCGGCGTTGAAGTCCCCGGGCACCGCCAGGTCGAGGTCGACGGCCTCCCCGTCGACGACGAGCCGGTCGCCCAGGGTCGTGGTGAGGTTCGTCGGGCGCGCGAAGCCGCACACGCACCGCCAGCCCGACTCGTCGAAGGCGATGGGTTGCGTGCACTTGGGGCACGATGTCGCGTCACCGTGCCACGCCGTGGGTACGTCGCACCACTTCACCGAGGCGGCGGCTTCGGCGGCGAACACGACGAGTGGATCGTTGGCGTTCGCGACGACGACCGCGGTCGTCGTCGGGTCGCCGCAGCACCGGCGCCACCGCTCGGCCATCTGACGAACCTCGTTCGCGCGGTCCAGTTGGTCGCGCGAGAGGTTCAGCAGGATCACGACGCGCGGCCGGGCGCGACGCACCACCTCGGCCAGCCACGCCTCGTCGACTTCCAGGACGGCTCGCTCGGCGCGCGACGAAACCAGCGCGGCCACGTGTCCCGCGGGCATGTTGGCGCCGGTCGCGTTGGTGGCCACCGGGGCGCCCCAGCCCGCGGCCACGAACGCCGTCGTCGTCGTCTTGCCGTTCGTGCCGCTGACCACGATCGTGGTGCGCGCTCGGGCCAGGCGATCGAGGAGCTGGGGGTCCAAGGCCAGACCGACGCGCCCACCGGCCACGGTCCCGGCGCCCCGGCCGAGCCGGCGCGAGAGGGTGTTGACCGCCTTGACGGCTCCGGTGGCGGCGCGCGAGCGCAACGTCATCGGGTTGGCCATCGCGTCCACGCTAACAACCCGAAAAATGCAGAAGGGCCAACCGGGGGGAGGTTGGCCCTTCTGCGAAACCTGAGTTCTCTCCAAAGGGGGGTCTGGAATGAACCGGCAGCCATCAGTATGGCGGGAGCGGCGTTATCAATCAAGTCGATATCGATGATAGTTCCTATCTGTATCCTTGATACGTGGAGATCCGCCAGCTCGAGGCGCTCGTCGGCATTGACGACCACGGCACGTTCTCCGGGGCGGCCGACGCCCTGGGCACGGTGCAGTCGAACATCTCGAGTCGCATCGCCCGGCTCGAGGCCGAGCTGGGCACCGAGCTCGTCGACCGGGCACAGGGGGTGACCACCGAGTCCGGTCGGATCGTCGTCGCGCGCGCTCGGCGGATCCTGAGCGAGCTCGGCGCCATCGCGGCGGACGTCTCGGAGCTGCGCGCGGACGTACGCGGGCGCGTGACCCTCGGCATGATCGGCTCGGGCGGACGCTGGCTCGTTCCCCTGCTCGTCGACGCCCAGCGCGAGCGCTACCCCAACGTGGTGTTGCACATCGTGGAGGGATCCAACTCGACCCTGGTGCCCCAGCTGGTGCAGGGCTTGCTGGACATCTCGGTGCTCGCCGGTCCCGTCGATGAGCCCGAGCTCACCTGCACGGACCTGTTCGACGAGGACCTGGTCCTCATCGTTCCCC
>DAIOGY010000213.1:0-2069 GCA_036745005.1 Acidimicrobiales bacterium
GCGATGAACGTGCGCCCGATGTAGCGGTTCTTCACCAGCCCCTGGCCGAAGGGGATCCCGGAGCGCTTGGCGAAGCCCTCGGCCGCCGGCACCCCGGAATCGGGCACCCCCATGACGAGGTCGGCGTCGGCCGGACACTGCTCGGCCAGCAGTTCACCCATGCGCCGGCGCGTCGAGTGCACCTGGTGACCGAGCAGGTAGGCGTCGGGCCGCGCGAAGTACACGAACTCGAAGATGCACAACCGTTCCTTGTCCCCGGCGCGGGCGAGCAGTTGGGTCGACGTCACGCCGGTCGTGGTGATCGTGACGAGCTCGCCCGGTGCGATCTCGCGCACGAAGGCCGCGCCCACTACGTCCAGGGCCGGCGACTCCGAGGCGACGATCCACCCCTCGGGGGCGTCGGCCGTGCCCAGGCGGCCCAGGCACAGCGGGCGCAGTCCGAACGGGTCGCGCGCGGCGTGCACCACGCCGGCTTCGAGCACCACGAGCGAGAAGGCGCCCTGCACGCGCGCCAACACCGAGCCGAGCGCCTCGGGCAGGCTCGCGCCGGCCTCGACCTCGCGGCTGAGCAGTTCGGCCATCAGGTCCGAGTCCGAGAGCATCGACGTCATGTGCAGGCCGGCCGCCGCGGCCAGTTCCGGGGTGTTGGTGAGGTTGCCGTTGTGGGCCAGTGCGAACCCGGACGTGCCGGCCGATCGGTAGACGGGCTGCGCGGCCGTCCAGTTCGCCGAGCCCGAGGTCGAGTAGCGCGTGTGGCCGATGACGATCGATCCGGGCAACGCCGAGAGCGTCGTGTCGGTGAAGACGTGGCTCACCAGGCCGTTGTCCTTCACCACGGTGATCTGCTGGTTGTCGAACGTGGCCATGCCGGCCGATTCCTGGCCGCGGTGCTGGAGGGCGTAGAGCGCGTCGTAGCAGAGGGGAGCGACGGCGCGGCCCGGAGCCACGATCCCCACTACCCCGCAGGCCTCTCTCATGCGCCCCCAGTGTACGGGCCGGCGGGGGGAGGCTCGGGTCAGAGGGGCGCACACCCGCTCGGTACGCTGCCGGGGTGATCGATCTGCACACGCACTCGAACTTCTCGGACGGTTCGGACACGCCGACGCAGCTGGCCCAGCGAGCCCGGGCGACCGGGCTTCGCGCGATCGCCCTCACCGATCACGACACCACCGCCAGCGCCGCCGAGATGGCCGCGGCCTGCGCCAACGTGGGCGTCGAGCACGTGATCGGCGTCGAGATCTCCCTCGCCGACCCGCAGTTCCCCCGACGACGCGCCGATGGATCGACGTCGACCCGCCAGATCCACGTGCTGGCCTACTTCGTGCCCCAGGACCCGACCTCGCCGTTCCAGGTGCGCCTGGCCGAACTGCGCGACGACCGCGACTCGCGCAATCATCAGCTCCTGACACGCCTCCACGAGTTCGGCTTCACCCGTCTCACGATGCCCGACCTCGTCTCGCGGGCCCACGGCGAGGACTCCGTCGGGCGGCCCCACTTCGCCCAGGCGATGTTCGACCTGCACCCCGAGATCGTCGGCGAGAACGACCCGGAGAACTGGCGGCGGCTCTTCGACGAGTGGCTCGGCGACTCGGGCCGGGCCTACGTGCCACGAGACGGGGCGACCATCGACGAGTTCGTCGACGCCGTTCGCGGGTCCGGCGCGGTCTTCTCGGTCGCCCACCCTCACCTCAACTACCTCGACCACGCCTCGATCGGAACGATCGCCGAACAGCTGCCTGGCGTGATCGCGTCGTTGGGCGACCGCGGCTTCTCCGGCGTCGAGGCCTACTACGGCGCGACGTCCCCCGACGTGCGCGCCCTGATGGTCAAGCTCACCCGCGACGCCGGCCTCATCCCCACCGGCGGCAGCGACTACCACGGCTTCTACAAGGAGGACGTCTCCCTGGGGACCGGCCAGGGAGACCTGCGCGTGCCCGACGAGATCCTCGACGAGCTCAAGGCGGCGCGCTAGACCGCGCTCGACAGCGCCGCCGTCAGCGCGCCCACCCGGCGCGAGGCGACGGCCCCCACACCTAGGTCGACCAGCTGGTCCAGAACCAGGCGAGATC
>DAIOGY010000214.1:0-2068 GCA_036745005.1 Acidimicrobiales bacterium
GCGCGGGGTCGCCGTCGGCCAGCGCGCGCTCGTTGCGGTAGCGGCACAGCTCGTAGACGAGCGTCTTGGGAACGTCCTTGATGACCGCGAAGCCGCCCGCCGAGTCCCCGTAGAGCGTCGAGTAGCCCGTGGCGAGCTCCGACTTGTTGCCGGTCGTGAGCACGATCGCTCCGGTGGCGTTGGAGACCGCCATCAACAGGACCCCGCGCACCCGGCTCTGGAGGTTCTCGTCAGTGAGCCCGCTCGGCTCGGCACCCAGCGCCGCGACGAGGGTGTCCGCGAAAACCTCGTGGGCCGCCTCGATGGGCAGGGTCGTCACCTCGATGTCGAGGCGCCGACCCAGCTCGAGCGCGTCGTCGAGCGAGTGCGGCGAGGAGTACCGGCTGGGCATGGCCAGACCGCGCACCGCCCTCGAGCCCACCGCGTCCACGGCGATCGTGGCCACCAGCGACGAGTCGATGCCGCCCGACAGACCGAGCACCGCCGACCGGAATCCGTTCTTGCGCAGGTAGTCACGGGTGCCCGTGACCAGGGCCTCGTAGATCTCCTCGACTTCGGCCAGGGGAACCGCAACGTGGTTGACCAGGTGCGCGATCGAGCCCTGCTCGCTGCGCAGATAGTGGGCGTCCAGGTGGACGCCGACGTCGCTGGGCCGGGCCTCGATGTCGACGACGAGCAGCTCCTCGCGGAAGGCCGACCCGCGCGCGAGCACCTCGCCAGTCGCGTCGACCACCACGCTCTGGCCGTCGAAGACGAGCTCGTCCTGGCCGCCCACCAGGTTGACGTAGGCGATGGGACAGTTCGTCTCGAGGGCGCGTTCGCGCAGCATCGACTCGCGCTCGTCCTGGCGTCCCCTGGCGTAGGGCGAAGCGTTGGCCACGACCAGCATCGTCGCGCCCTGGGCGGCCAGCTCGGCCGCGGGACCGGTCGCGGGCCAGACATCCTCGCAGATCACGAGTCCCACGGCCACGCCGTTCACGTTGACGATGGTGTGGGGTCCGGCCCCGCGCCGGAAGTAGCGCATCTCGTCGAAGACCTCGTAGTTGGGCAGCAGCCGCTTGGTCGCGGTGGCCACGAGGCCCCGATCGTCGATGGCGACCAGCACGTTGGCGAGGTGGCCCTCGGAGGCCGCGCGCGCCGGCCCGCCGGCCTCGTCGCGGGCGTCCACCGGCGGCCCCAGCAGCGCCGCCTCCTCGCTCATGACCGTCCCGACCAGGAGCGGAGGGACGAGGCGGCCCTCGCACAGCTCGGCGAGCGCCGCCCCGGCCGCCTCGATGAATCCCTCGCGCAACAAGAGGTCCTCGGGCGGGTATCCGGTCAGGGCCAGTTCGGGCGAGACCACCAGGTCGGCGTCGACCGTGGCGCCCTGCTTGCGGAAACGGTCGAGGGTGGCGACGTTCTGGGCCAACCCGCCGACCACCGCGTTCATCTGGGCTAACGCGAGGCGCACGACCGGCACGCGGCCAGCCTACCGGGGGGTCTTTCGCGCACCCGGGGCGATGTTTCACACGCGGTTAACACAACCGGGGGTCTCGTCGACCACCGGTCCACCAGACTGGAGGGGTCGCGTAGGGCGACTTCGCCAAAGGAGCAACGTTGTCGTATCAGGCCGAGTACATCTGGATCGACGGGTCCGAGCCGACCCGCAAGCTGCGCAGCAAGACCAAGATCGTCGCGGACGGCCAGGCACCGCCCGTGTGGGGCTTCGACGGCTCGAGCACCAACCAGGCGACCGGTGACAAGTCCGACTGCGTGCTCCACCCGGTCTTCACGTGCCCCGACCCCTTGCGCGGGCCGAACGACCTGCTCGTGATGTGCGAGGTGCTCAACTCGGACATGACCCCGCACGTGACCAACACCCGCGCCGCCGCGGTCGAGGCGGCGAAGCGCTTCGCGCGATTCGAGCCGATGTTCGGGGTCGAGCAGGAGTACACCTTCTTCAAGGGCGACCGCCCCTACGGCTGGCCGGCCGTGGGCTTTCCCGCCCCGCAGGGTCCCTACTACTGCGGCGTGGGCGGCTCGAAGATGCCCGGACGCGAGATCGTCGAGGAACACACCATCGCGTGCC
>DAIOGY010000215.1:0-2045 GCA_036745005.1 Acidimicrobiales bacterium
CCGAGCACCCGGCCCCGGCGCGCGAACGAGCGCGCCCGCGAGCCGCCGCAGAGTCGGGCGAACTCGCACGTCCCGCAGACCCCTTCGAGGGCCCCGGAGCGCAGGTGGCCCAGCATGGGATGGGTGGAGTAGATCGCGCCGAGGCTGTTGCGAGTGACGTTGCCCAGCGACAGCGGCAGGAAGCCCGACGCGTGCACCTCCCCGTCGTGGCCCACGAAGATCACGCCGCGGCCGTCGCCCGTGGCCAGGGTGGCGCTGGCCGTCGCGCGCTCGGCGCGAGACGGTTCGAGATCGAGGCGCTCGCGCAGGTGCCGGTAGAGGTCGCCTCGCTCGGACGCGTCGTGCTCGCCCCGGGCGCGCTCGGCCTGGACGCGTCGGAAGAACGGTCCCTCCACCGTGCGCACCGTGACCCCGTAGGCGGTGGCGTCCACGAGGAAGTGGCACACGTCCTCGGCCTCGGTCGCGCTCACCTCATCGATCTCGGCCCCGCGACCCACCCCCACGAGGAAGAAGACCTCCCAGATCGCCACACCGACGCGGCGCAGGAGCGAGAGCACGTCGGCCAGTTCGGCCGCGTTGCTCGCCATGACCGTCGTGTTGACCTGGACCCGGAATCCCATCTGGTGTGCCGTCGCCAGCGCCGCGACCGTCTGGTCGAAGTGTCCCGGGATCCCGCGCAGCGCGTCGTGGGTCGCGGGTCCCGCGCCGTCGAGGCTGATCGACACCGCCCGCACGCCCTCGTCGTAGAGGCGAGCCAGCGACTCGCGCGTCAGCCGCTCGGTGACCGAGGGGGCGACGCCGAGGCGCAGCCCGAGGCCGCGCGCGTGCGCCACCAACTCAAAGATGTCCGCTCGGGCAAGGCAGTCCCCGCCGGTGAAGACCACGATGGGCCGGGGCCCGTCGAGGGCGGCGATCTGGTCGAGCAGTGCTCGGCCCTGCGCGCTCGACAGCTCACCCGGGGACGGGCCCGGCTGGGCCGACGCGCGACAGTGACGGCACGCCAGCGAGCACGCCTTGGTGGTCTCCCAGAAGACCAGGTGCGGCGCGGTGTCGTAGCGGCGCAACGCCCGGTCCAGCGTCTCTGGTCTCACGGTCCTCCCGCGCTCACCCCGGGCGCTGACGCGCCCGGGGTCCCCTGAGCGTGACTCCATCTAACTAAGGGACCCGCGCCGCGCCCTAGGGTCCAAGGTCCAGAACCGCTCGAGGGCCGTCAGGCCACGGCCTCGACGACCACGCCGGTGCCGTAGGCCAGGATCTCCTGGAAGGTGTTGGCGAGTTCGTTCGAGTCGTAGCGCATCGCGATGACCGCGTTGGCCCCGACCTCGGTGGCCGCCTCGGCGAGGCGCTCGAGGGCCTCGGCGCGCGACTGCTGGAGCTGTTTGGTCAGGCCCTTGAGCTCGCCGCCGGCCAGCGCCTTCAGGCCGGCCCCGATCTGGGCGCCGACGTTGCGGGTCCGCACGGTCAGGCCGTTCACCTCCCCGATGACCTTGGTGATCCGATACCCGGGCACGTCGTTCATCGTCACGATCAACACGTGTGCTCCTTTCAGTGGATGAGTCGACCTTAGGACGGCGCGCCCTCGTCGCCGTCGGGGTCTCGTCCGTCGTCGCCTCCGGTGGCGCGACGGCCCGGCGCGGCCGACAGGCACGCCAGCACCTGCGCGTCGGTGGTCTGGTCGAAGTCGTCGTACGACGCGCCGACGGCGAACGCTCCTCCGTCGATGAAGAGCGACACGACCTCGTCGGCGTCGGCGCGCAGGGCGCGGGCCGCCGAGGTGGAGGCGACCGGCACGGCGACGACGACGCGTGACGCGCCGCGCGCACGCGCGACGCGGCAGGCGGCCCGGGCGGTGGCGCCGGTCGCGATCCCGTCGTCGACGATCAGCACGTCGCGCCCGGCCAGGGGCGTCGCGGGCCGGTCGCCGCGGTAGAGGCGGACCCGACGCTCGAGTTCGTCCCTCTCGACGCGTTGCACGTTCGCGAGGCCTTCGTCGGTCACCCACGACGAGCGGATCGTCGCGGCGTCGAGCACGACGACGCCGCCCT
>DAIOGY010000216.1:0-2040 GCA_036745005.1 Acidimicrobiales bacterium
CACCCCGTTGTCGCCGGTGATGATCTTGACCTCGACGCCAAGGCGCTCGAGCGCCGCCAGGGAAGCGCCGGCGTCGTCTTTGGGCCGGTCGGCGAAGGTCAGGAAGCCGACCAGCGTGAGAGCGGCCTCGTCGGAGCTGGCGAGTGACGGCGGCGCGCCGGAGGCGTCACGACGGGCCACCGCGACCACGCGGCTCCCCGAGGTGAACAGGGTGTCGAGGGTGCGCGCCGCGACGTCGTCGGGGGCGGCGCAGCGCGCCAGCACCGCTTCGGGCGCGCCCTTGGTCACGATCTCGACCGTGCCATCGGGCGCGGTGACCAGCACCGAGACGAGCTGGCGCTCGTGGTCGAAGGGCAGGGTGGCGAGGCGGGTGTAGCGCCCGACGGCCTCGACGACCGGCGCCGTCGCGGCGCCGCTGGCCCACAGCGCCTGGTCCAGGGCGTTGCCGCCGACGGGTCCCTGCGGCGACGGAGTGGACTCGTTGCACACGAGGCCGAGCTCGAGGACGCGGCCGTTGTCGAGGCCCGCGGGGTCGAGCGCGCTCTGGAACGTGACCACGCCCTCGGTCAGCGTCCCCGTCTTGTCGGTGAAGAGGATCTCGATGTTGCCCAGGTCCTCGATGGCCACCAGGCGCTTGACGAGCACCCGCTTCTTGGCCAGGGCCTTGGAGCCCGTGGACAGGCTCACGGTGACGATGGCCGGCATCATCTCCGGGGCGATGCCCACGGCGATGGCCAAGGAGAAGAGCAGCGCGTCGATGAGCGGCCGCGACAGCGCCACGTTGATCGTGAAGATCAGGACGGTGAGCAGCGCCGCGACGAGGAAGAGGAAGCGCGAGAACCGGGCCAGCCCCGCCTCGAAGGCCGACTGGCTGGCGCGCTCGGTCAGCCCGGCGGCGATCTGACCGAAGGCCGTGCTCGTCCCGGTGGCCACGACGACTCCGGTGCCCGAGCCCTGGTGGACGATCGTGCCCATGAGGGCGCAGTTGACGGTGTCACCCGGGTCCGACGTCGCGTTCGTGGACTTCTCGACGGGCAGCGACTCGCCCGTGAGCACCCCCTCGTCACACTCGAGCTCGTCGACCTCGAGCAGGCGAAGGTCGGCCGGCACCAGGGCCCCGAGGCGCAAGGCGACGAGGTCGCCCGGCACGACGTCCAGCACCGGGATCTCGACGAGGCGCCCGCCTCGTCGCACGGTCGTCAGGTGGCTGATCCTCTCGCGCAGCGCGGCCATGGCCACCTCGGCCGAGTACTCGTTGAAGAACCCCAGCCCGACGCTCAACGCGACGATGACCGCGATGATGATGGCGTTGGTGCCACCGCCGGTGAACAGCGAGACCAGGGCCGCCGCGATCAGCAGGAGGAGCAGGGGGTTGCGCAGTTGTCGGGCCAGGATGGCGGAGGCGTGCACGCGATGTTCGTCCAGCTGGTTCGGCCCGTACTGCGCCAGCCGTCCGGCGGCCTCTTCGTCGCTCAGACCCTCCGGGCCGCTGACCACGCGAGCCAGGACCAGAGCGGCGTCGAGGCCCGCCGCCGTGGCCAGGGTGAGGTCGTTGGTCTCGACTGGCGCGGCGGCGCTCACCGGTCCAGTCTTACCGCCGGACGGGTGGTCGCCGTTCGCCGCCGGTGCGAGGTCGGGTCATTGGTCTCTAGGGGTCGTGACCCGCACGCCCGGCGCGTGCGCTAGTGCGGAGACGTGAACCGCTTCCGGGACCGCACCGACGCCGGACGCCAGCTCGCGGCGCGCCTCGCCTCGTGGCGCGCCAACCCGCGCGCGGTTGTCGTCGGACTTCCGCGAGGTGGCGTCGTCGTCGCGGCCGAGGTCGCGGCGTCACTCGGGCTGGCCCTCGACGTGCTGGTCGTGCGCAAGCTGGGCCTGCCCGGGCGCGAGGAGGTGGCCATGGGAGCGATCGGGGAGGGCGGCGTCGTCGTGTTCGACGCCGCGACGATCCACTCGTCGTGGGTGACCGACGAAGGCCTCGCGAACGTGCAACGCGTCGAGACGGACGAACTCGAGCGTCGGGTCCGCCTCTACCGCGGC
>DAIOGY010000217.1:0-2011 GCA_036745005.1 Acidimicrobiales bacterium
GACGGCCCCCAGCGCCTGGCGTGCGACCTGCTGGCGCGAGGCGCGCTGGGCGAGCGCGTGGCCGGCGGCGCGCACCTCTTCGCCGTTTGCGCGGGTCTGCAGCTGCTCGGCACGACCTTCTGCGTCGAGGGCGACGACGAGTACCCGGGCCTGGGCCTGGTCGACGCGCGCACCACGCGCGGCGAACGCCGCTCGGTCGGCGATCTCGCGGTCGACGTGCGCGGTCGCTGGCTGGAGGGATTCGAGAACCACCGCGGTCGCACGAGCATCGGCGAGGCGGTGTCGGCGCTGGGCGCCGTGCGGCGCGGTCGCGGCAGCGATGGCGCGACCGACGGATTCGTCACCGACCGGATCTGGGCGACCTACGCGCACGGTCCGGTGCTGGCGCTCAATCCGTGGTTCGCCGACGAGGTGCTGTCGGGCGTCCTCGGACGCCGCCTGGAGCCCCTGGCGGGAGTCGCCGACCGCCTCTACGAGGAGCGCTGCCGCGCGCTCAATCTGCCCCGGCGCGCTTGATCCGCAGCGTCGGATCACCCGTCACCTCGCGGCCCAGGGCGACCACGGCGTCTTCGACGCGGACGTTGAAGCGTCGAATGGTCTCGCCCTCGCCACAGCGCAGCACGGGACCGAAGGCGACCACGACGTGATGGCGTCGCTGGCTGGGTCCCGCCACGTACTGGGGCGCCTTGGCGTAGTGGGGGCCGCGCAGCCATCCGGCGCCGTGGATGTAGACGGGAATGACCGGGGCGTCGGCGCGCTCGGCCAGGTAGGCCGCCCCGCCCTTGAACTCCTGCAGCTCGCCGGTCGGCGTGCGGCCGCCCTCGGGATAGATCACGAGGTTCCACCCGTCCTCGATGAGCTCGAGGGCCAGCTGGGAGCTTCGACGGTTGACCTTGTGGCGGTCGATGGGGATGGCGTTGAAGACGAGGACGGTGCGAATGGCCGTGAACGCGTTCATGAAGAAGTTGTCCATCGCCGCGGCGACGACGGTGCGACGCCGCGTCGTGGCCGGCAGCGCGCTGAGCAGCAGGGGCGTGTCGAGGTTGCTCGCGTGGTTCGCGGCCAGGATGACGGGACCGGACTCGTCGAGGTGATCGAGCCCGCGCACCTCGAGGGTCGAGATGCGCCGCACGTAGGGGATGAGGTAGCCGTTCTGGATCGCCGCGCGCGCGAGGCGCCCCGGGTAGCCGCGACCCCACTTGGTCGGGAAGTCCAGTCCGAGCTTCGCCATACCTATCGCTTGCGCGGGGGCTTCTTCGGCGTGTAGCGCTTCGAGGGCGCCGGGGCGACGGGTCGCGCGGCGGCCGCGGGCTCCTTCTCCTTGGATCGGGACCGGCGCGGCGCGACCGTGCGGCCCTCGCGCTTGGCCTGGGCCTGCTCGCGCGCGAGGCGCGAGGAACCGAAGAAGCTGGCGTCGCCGTAGCGCTGGAGGCGCAATGCGCGCAGCAGCAGCCACCCGCCGAGGATCAGGAAGGGCAGGCCGACGGTGCCCAGCGCCAGGCCCAGGAAGAACGCGCCGAAGGCGACGCCGACGCGCTTGCGCAGGTAGGCGAAGAGGACGATCGCCACGGCCATGACGACGATCAGGATGAACTGGGGCAGCCAGTCCGAGGGGTGGGTCAGCTTGTGGTGGCTGCACGTCTTGAGCACCGCGTTCCAGTGGTAGGGCGTGGCGCAGGTGTGGCCCTTGACCGGCTTGGCGGTCTCGGTGATCCAGGTGTTCTTGAACAGGTGGGGCGTGAAGAGTCCCGCGAGCACGAGCGCCAGCGCGCCGGCGATGAAGGCAACGCGCCGCTCGATGGTGTCGATGGCCATCACCACGCTGCGCGGAACGGCGGACTCTCGTCGCGGGCGCCGGGGACGTCGAGGTGAGACGTCCTCGGGGATATCGGCCACGGGGGAAGGATACTGCCCGAGGCCTCGGACCCCAGTGAGACCGGGCGGTAGGATGGACGCTCCGGGCGCTTAGCTCAGTTGGTTAGAGCGCAGCCTTCACACGGCTGAGGTCGGA
>DAIOGY010000218.1:0-1991 GCA_036745005.1 Acidimicrobiales bacterium
TTCGTAACAGTAGCGAGGCCCGACGACACCCGCCACTGCGTCGCCGGGGAGCCGCAGAGCCCTTATCCGGAAGGGAAATCGCGCCCCGAGGACGCACCGCGTCAGCGGGCTGGCCTAGCCTCGGGGCCAGGAGGCACCATGTGCGGACGCGTCGCCCTCTTCACCCCCCCGATACGCCTGGCCCGGCTCCTCGACGCCGCGCTCGCCGCGGGCATCGAGCCCGACGGCCACCCGAGCTGGAACGTGGGGCCCCAGCGCCGCCTCTTCGCCGTGGCCGACGTCGAAGGTGCACGCGTCCTCGACCGCTACAGGTGGGGGCTCCTGCCGAGCTGGACGAAGGATCCCAAGGTCGCCAACCGCCTCTTCAACGCGCGCGGCGAGACCGTCGCGGAGAAGCCGTCGTTTCGCAGCGCCTTCGCCAAGCGGACCTGCGTGGTGCCGGTCGACGGCTTCTACGAGTGGGACCGTCGGCCCGGCAAGGGCCGTCAGCCCCACTACTTCACGCGCGTCGACGGCGACCCGCTGCTCTTCGCGGGCCTCTACGAGTACTGGCGCGACCCTGAGGGGCCGCGCGACGCCGAGGCGCTGCGCACGTGCACGATCATCACGACGTCGCCCAGCGACGACATGGACGGCCTGCACGACCGCATGCCCGTCGTGCTGGACCGCGGTGACGTCACGACCTGGCTCGACGTCGCCGACCACGGCCCCGACGAGCGCCTCCACCTGTTGGTTCCTGCGCCGGCCGGGACACTGACGCACGTGGGGGTGGGTGCCGCGGTGGGATCGGTGAAGAACGACGGTCCGGAGCTGATCACCCCGACGGAGCCCGGCGCGCTGTTCTGAGCCAGAAAAGCCGAGAACCCCGAGTGACCAGTGAGCCGAAGCTCCCCAGCCCCTCGGGGTCCCCGAAGGCACATCACGCGGTGACCCGTGTCGGACAGGCCTCCGCGTGACGGCGGGCACTTCACGTCATTCGTCGTACGAACAGTGGACCGAACTCCACTGCCCGGCGAAAAGGTCCGTCCCTCTTGCGAGGTCCCTTCCTTCTCCGTCAATCCACCCTCTCGGGCCGACCGATCGTCGACAGGTACTCCGTGAACTACGAGTGACACTGTGCCAGAGACGTCACGGCCTGTCCAATGAAAAACGCGGTATCCGACACTTTTGCCCAGAATCGGCTTCCTTTTGTCTCGTTTTCCCCAAGAACGTGAACGCAATCAACGAGATAGCCCCATTTTTCCCACAGATGGGCGTCGTCCTCAATCCCCTCGACGGCGCGCCACTCAGCGGCCGAGAGCCCCTCAGAGCGGGTCACGGCGCCCTGGGGGCGGCGCGGATGACCGCGTTCGGGGCCATGTCCCCTGGTGCTCTCGGCTGACGGCGACCATGCTGGGTGGTGGAGGCGACCATGACGGTTCGCGATGACATGGTTGATGACGTGGGTGCGCACACTGCGGGTGGCGTCGCCGACGATCACGAGCCGGGCGCCTCAACCTCAGGCTCCACCTCAGACCCGGCGACTGACGCCGCGGTGAATCTGTACTGGATACCGCTCGGAGCAGGCGGCTCGTTCGTGCGACTCAACGGTCGGATCTATGAGTCGATGTGCGCGGTAGGTGAGCGACGAGCGCGCTGCGAGCTCTATCACTGCGCGCTCGAAGTGAAGGTGGGCGACGTGACGAGCATCATCGAGGTGACGCCCATTCCTGATGACCACGGGCAGGATCGAGGCGTGGTCGTCGAGGGGCCCGTGGGGGCGCGAGCGCTACGGCGCTTCCGGCATCTGCGCTACGAGGTTCGATGTTGGCCCGATGGCGTGATCGACGACGTGAGCTTCGCCGTCGACAGTCCGGTGTGCGTCGCCGTGGACCCAACGGTCGCGCGCCGCATCATCGACCTGATGGCGTACGTTCCGGCTCTCGTGTGGGGACGGGACGAGTGGCGCGTCGACGACATGTGGAACTCGAAATCGGTCATCTCCTGGCTCC
>DAIOGY010000219.1:0-1956 GCA_036745005.1 Acidimicrobiales bacterium
CGACGATCTCGGCGTCCCCGGCCTGGATCATCTGGTCGGCGAGGTACACCGCGTTCAGCCCGGAGAGGCACACCTTGTTGATCGTCAGCGCGGGCACGCTCATCGGCACGCCCGCGAGCGCCGCAGCCTGCCGCGCCGTGATCTGGCCCTGCCCGGCCTGGAGGACCTGGCCCATCACGACGTAGTCGACCTGCTCGGGTCCGACCCCGCCCCGCGCCAGCGCCGCCTTGATCGCCTGGCCGCCCAGCTCCATCGCGCTGAGCGACGCGAGCGCACCTGACAGCTTGCCGATCGGCGTGCGCGCGAACGAGACGATGACCGAACCAGGCATCGGGCCCTCCTGACGTCGGCGGACGGAGTGGACGATGCTACTCCCGAGTCGCCGCAGGCGCTCCGGTCCGAGACGCGCGCGTAGGGTTCAGGCTCGATGTCCGCGCGCACGGCGACGCCGCCACCCGCGGCGCCGCACGGCCGACCGAGCCAGAGGTGGACGCGCCCGTGAGCGAGATCGACGCCATCCGCTCGGCGATTCTCGAGGGCGCCCCCGGCGACGAGCTGGGCTCGCTGCCGATGCCGGCGAGCTATCGCGGCGCCGTGGTCCGCGCCGACGAGCAGGAGATGTTCGCCGGGGTGGCCTCCGAGGACAAGGACCCGCGCAAGTCGGTGCACATCGACGAGGTGCCGGTGCCCGAGCTCGCGCCCGACGAGGCGTACGTCGCCGTCATGGCGTCGTCGATCAACTTCAACACGGTCTGGACCGCGATCTTCGAGCCGCTCCCCACCTTCCAGTTCCTCGCCCGGCTCGGCAAGGAGAGCGTGTGGGGCGCCCGCCACGACCAGCCCTTCCATGTCATCGGCAGCGACGCGGCCGGCGTGGTCCTGCGCGTGGGCTCCGCGGTGCGCCGCTGGCGCCCCGGCGACGCGGTCACCGTGCACTGCAACTACGTCGACGACCAGGACCCGTCCGCGCACGACGACTCGATGCTCGCCGCGAATCAGCGGATCTGGGGCTTCGAGTCCAACTACGGCGGGCTCGCCGAGATCGCCCTGGTCCGCGCCAACCAGCTCATGCCCAAGCCCGCCCACCTCACGTGGGAGGAGGCGGCGGTCAACGCCCTCTGCAACTCGACGAGCTACCGGATGATCGTCAGCCCCCACGGCGCCCAGATGACCCAGGGCCAGTCGGTGCTCGTGTGGGGCGCCACCGGGGGGATCGGCGCCTACGCCTGCCAGTACGTGCTGAACGGCGGCGGCACCCCGGTCGGCGTCGTGTCCTCGGCCGACAAGGTCGGGCTGCTCCACGAGCTCGGCGTCGAGCACGTGATCGACCGGCGGGCCGAGGGCTACCGCTTCTGGTCCGACGAGCACACCCAGGACCCCGGCGAGTGGCGCCGCCTCGGCAAGAAGATCCGCGACCTGTCGGGCGCCGACCCCGACATCGTCTTCGAGCACCCGGGCCGCCAGACGATGGGGGCGTCGGTGTTCGTCTGCAAGCGGGGCGGGATGGTCATCACGTGCGCCGCGACGAGCGGCTACACGATCGAGTACGACAACCGCTATCTCTGGATGATGCTGAAGACGATCAAGGGATCCCACTTCGCCAACTACCGCGAGGCGTGGGCCGCGAACCAGCTCATCTGCGACGGCAAGATCCAGCCGACCCTGTCGCGGGTGTTCCCGCTCGAGGAGACGGGCGCCGCCGCGTACGAGGTGCACCACAACCTCCACGAGGGCAAGCTCGGCGTGCTCGCGCTCGCGCCCGAGGAGGGCCTCGGCGTGACCGACCCCGAGCGGCGTGAGCAGCTCCTGCCCCAGATCACCCTGTTCCGTCGCCACGACGCCTGAGCGGGCCGGCGCCTAGCGTGGCAAGGGTGAACGAGCTCACCGCGATCGACCACGTCGCCATCGCGGTGCACGACCTCGAGGCGGCGATCGCGTACTACCGCGACACGTTCG
>DAIOGY010000220.1:0-1941 GCA_036745005.1 Acidimicrobiales bacterium
CCTCGGGGTCGCGGGTGCGGCGGCTGGGCACGATGGCGATGTCGTCGAACCCGTACGCCTGCCGGGCCGACTTGTAGATGCCGATCTCCACTTCCGCCATGACGACCTCCGCACGCAGCGCCGAGGCGACGCTTCGTGGACTCCAATCTACCGGAGCGTCCTAGACCGCGAGCCCACCGGGCCACGCCACGCCGAGCGCGACGCACAGCAACTCGGTGAGCACGCGCGCCGTCGCCCCCCAGATGAGGTCGCCGGGCACCATGAAGAAGTTGATGGGCACGAACCCCTCGTCGTCGACACCCGGACGACCCTCGCGGCGCCACCGCTCCTCGACGAAGGCGCCGTCGCCGACCAGGTCCGACAGCGCGACGGCGAACGCCCGCTCGACCTCGACCGGATCGGGCACGAGGTCCGGTCGACGCGCGAGCGTGCCCACCATCGGCCAGATCGCCGACGCCGAGACGAACGAGACCAGGGGGTGGAGCCAACCCACGGGGGTCACCTCGGCCGGGTCGAGACCGACCTCCTCGTGGGCCTCGCGCAGGGCGGTCGCGAGCAGCGACTCGCCCGCATCCGCGCGTCCGCCGGGAAAGGCGATCTCGCCGCGGTGGTGGCGCAGCTCCAGGCTGCGCCGCGTGAGGACGACCTCGGTCTCGCCGTCCTCCTCGAACAGCGCCACCAGCACCGCGGAGCGTCGCGTCACCGCCGCGGCGGGACCCGCGGATCCGCCGGAGAGTTCGCGGGGGGTGTCGGGCGCGTCGCCCACGCGTCCCGAGGCGCGCAATCGATCAACCACGGTCGCCAGGGCGAGACCGCGTCGGGCGTCAAGCGTGAGGTCGGCCCAGGGAGCGGGGGCGCCGGGGCGCACGTCGGGCACGTCGGGGAGCCGTTGGGGGAAGACGTGTCCACCGAAGCGAGCCCCCGGTCCCGCATTTTGGGCCATCGAATCTCCCCTAAAGTTGGCCTGGCCGTTTCGAACGACCCTACCGCCCCTCGCCCGTCTGGAGTCCCCCCGTGAAGTCCCTCGCTCGTCTCAGCGTCCGTCGGCGGTGGTGGATGCTCGGCGCGTGGGTCGCCCTCATCATCGGCATCAACGCGTCCTCCTACGCGATCGGGTCAGCCTTCTCCAACACGTTCACCCTGCCGGGCACCAACTCGACGCACGCCTACCATCTGCTCTCGACGGCCAAGGGCGGCTCGGGCGACGTCGACCAGATCGTCTTTCAGGCCACGACAGGCTCCATCGCCTCGCACCGCCATCAGATCGAGGCCGTGCTGGCCAAGGTCGCCGAGCTGCCCCCCATCGCCGCGGTCATCTCGCCGTTCTGCACGGGCGTGACGTGCGCCGGCCAGCCCCAGGTCAGCGCCGACGGCCGGATCGCCTACGCCCTCGTCCATTTCTCGGAACCGGGCTTCCGGCTCTCGAACGCGCAGGTCCAATCCGTGGAGAACGTGGGGATCAACGCGCGATCGTCGAGCCTCAACGTCCAGTTCGGCGGCAACGCCTTCGGCCAGCTCGACTCGCCGCGCGGTTCCAAGGGCGAGGTCTACGGGGTGGCGCTCACCGCCCTCGTCCTGATCTTCGCCTTCGGGTCGTTCTGGGCGATGCTGCTGCCCCTGGGCATCGCGCTCTTCGCCCTCGGCGTCGCCACCGCGGCGACCACCCTGCTCAGCCACGGCCTGGCCATCGCCCAGTTCGCTCCCATCCTCGGGTCCCTGATCGGACTGGGCGTGGGCATCGACTACGCGCTGTTCATCGTCACGCGCAGCCGACAGGGCCTGCGACGGGGCCTCAGCGTCGAAGACGCCGTGGTGACCGCGATCGACACGTCCGGGCGTGCGGTCCTGTTCGCGGGCTCGACGGTGTGCATCGCGCTGCTCGGGATGCTCTTCTTGCGCCTGTCCTTCCTCAACGGCGTGGCGGTGTCGGCCACCCTCACC
>DAIOGY010000221.1:0-1904 GCA_036745005.1 Acidimicrobiales bacterium
CCCGCTGAGCACGACGACGCTGGCGGGATCGACGCCGCCGGCGGCGGTTCCGAACGCTCGTGACTCCTCCGCCGAGCGCAGCACGACCGCCGGGCCCCGGTGGCGCAGCAGCGACTCGCTGGCGGCGGAGCGCTTGATCAAGGCGCCGTCGGGCGCCAGGTTGCCGCGCACGACGCGAAACGCGCCGCGCGCGTCGACCGGGTCCGATCGTGTGCGAATCACCGCACCCGGCTCGGGCGCCTCGGCGGCGACCTCATCGATGGACTCGCCGGTCGCGGTGGGCAAGGACCCTTCGAGCAGGTCACCCATCGAACGCCACAGGGTCGGCGTCGCGCCGGCGTCGTGGAAGTCCTCCATGAGGCCGGCGCCCGATGGCTCCACATCGACCAGGACCGGCACCGAGCGACCGGCGTCATCGAAGTCCGCGAGCGAGAGCTCGACGCCCAGGCGCCGGGCCATGGCCGTGAGGTGGATGACCGCGTTGGTGGACCCGCCGATCGCGCTGAGGGCCCGCGCCGCGTTGAGGAAGGCCGCGCGGGTCATCGACGAGGGTCGCACGCCCGCGCGAACCAGTGCCACGATGCGCCGACCGACCGAGCGCGCGACCTCGGCGTGACGGTGATCGCCCGCCGGGGTCGAGGTGGAGCCGGGCCAGGCCAGACCCAACGTCTCGGCGACCACGCCCATCGACGACGCCGTTCCCATCGTGTTGCACGTGCCGCGCCCGAGCGTCAGCGCGCGCTCGAACTGCGCCCACTGGGCGTCGCTGAGATGCCCGGCGCGCCGCTCGTCCCACATGCGCCACAGATCGGTGCCGGTGCCCACCCGGCGGCCCTCGAAGTGGGCGACCGGGCGCGGTCCGGCGACGAGCAGCAGGGTGGGCAGATCGGTGCTGAACGCGCCCATCAAGCCCGCGGGCACCGATTTGTCGCAGGCCGCGAGCACGACCACACCGTCGAGGGGCTGGCTGCGCAGCGACTCCTCGAGCTCCATCGCCACGAGGTTGCGGTAGAGCATCGCCGCCGGCTTCATGAGATCCTCGCCCAGCGACATCACCGGGAACTCGACGGCCACCCCGCCGGCCTCGTGGACCGCGCTGCGCAGAAACGGAATGAGGTCCACCAACGGCTGGTTGCAGGGATTGAGGTCGCCCGCGGCCGAGGCCAGTCCGATCACCGGCGCCCCGGGGCTCGGTAGCGGGTTGCCGCCCATCGCGAGCGCGACGCGCGCGTCGAGGGCGACCTCGTCGTCTCCATCAAACCAGGCCGCCGATCGCAGGGTCACGGAACGGGCACCCCGATCCCGTCGGCGCCCGGCTCGCTGACGACAAACTTCTCGCCGGAACGGGCCAGCCACTCCATCGAGATCACGGCACGGCGCACCTTCTCTCGCACGTTCTCGACCACGTCGCCCATGACCTGATGACCCGCGGGGTACACCGCGCGGGCGTTGCGCAGTCCGTACTTCGCGTAGAGCGGCGCGGCGACGAGCACGGTCTCGGCGACCTCGTGCCCGCGCACCATTCCGCCGAGGGCGTCGGGTGCCTCCAGGTAGAGGTCGATGGGTGTCGGCGCGAAGGCCCTCAGCTCGCCCAGCTCGTGCAGCGACATGTCCGAGGGGACGTTGATCGTCGTCGCGCCGAGGTTCGCGAGCTGGCGGAAGCTCACCGGATTGGACGGGGCCAGGACGGCCGACGCCTTGAAGACGAGGCCCTGGGGCAGCTCGCCCGCCCGTACCAGCGCCACCAGTATCTCGAGCAACCCGGTGTCGGCGATGAGGAAGCCTCGTATCCCCTGCTCGACCGCGCGAGCCACGTCCTCAATCGCGTAGCGCAGCTGGTGAAGACCTCTCAGGTGGCCCGAGAGGGCACGGCCATCGCTCGCGTGAACCGTGCCGCCAATGCC
>DAIOGY010000222.1:0-1892 GCA_036745005.1 Acidimicrobiales bacterium
CCTCGAAGCCCTTCTTGATCGCGTCCTGGTGCGAGCCGGAGAACGCGGTGTAGACGAGCTCGCCGACGTAGGGGTGACGCGGGTGGACGGGCAGGCGGTTCGCGTACTCGGCGACGTGGCGGACCTTGTCGATGTCGCGCACGTCGAGCTCGGGGTCGACCCCCTGGCTGAAGAGGTTGAGCGCCACGGTCACGAGGTCGACGTTGCCGGTGCGCTCGCCGTTGCCGAAGAGCGTTCCTTCCACTCGGTCGGCCCCGGCCAGCACGCCGAGTTCGGCCGCCGCGACGGCGGTGCCCCGGTCGTTGTGGGGGTGCAGGGACAGGACGACGGCGTCGCGGCGCTCGACGTGGCGCGAGAACCACTCGACCGCGTCGGCGTAGAGGTTCGCCGAGTACATCTCGACCGTCGAGGGCAGGTTCACGATCAGTGGCCGCTCGGGCGTGGGGTCGATCATCCCGATGACCGCGTTGCAGATCTGGACCGCGTAGTCGAGCTCGGTGCCGGTGAAGCTCTCGGGCGAGTACTCGTAGAGGAACTCGGTCGACGGGGAGCTCGCCTCCAGGGAGCGGCACAGCGCGGCGGCCTCGACGGCGATGGCGGTGATGCCGTCGCGGTCCAGGCCGAAGACGACCCGGCGCTGGAGGGTCGAGGTCGAGTTGTAGAAGTGCACGATGGCGCGGCGCGCCCCGTGAAGCGACTCGTACGTGCGCCGGATCAGGTCGTCGCGGCACTGGGTGAGCACCTGGATCGTCACGTCGGCGGGCACCAGGTCGTGTTCGATGAGCCGGCGCACGAAGTCGAAGTCCGGCTGGGAGGCCGATGGGAATCCCACCTCGATCTCCTTGAAGCCCATCTCCACCAGTTGGACGAACATCGCGTACTTGCGCTCCGGGTCCATGGGGTCGATCAGCGCCTGGTTGCCATCGCGCAGGTCGACGCTGCACCAGCGCGGCGCGCGGCTCAGGCGCCGGTCGGGCCAGGTGCGGTCGGTGAGGTCGACGGGCACCGTGGCCCGATACTTGTCGAACGCCATGGGGCTGGGCTGCTGGGGGTACCTCTCTGCCACGACCACGTCCTTCCCTTCGATGTGAACCCGAGAAACAAAAAACCCCCGCGGTCGCGGGGGCGTGGGTCGAGCCAGAGCCCGCCCTACGTCAGCAGTAGCTCGGCGTTGCGTGCTGTCGTCACCCCACCATGCTACCGGCGCGTCCGGTCGGCGTCCAGGTGACACCCCGCTAGCCTCGGATGCCGTGGGTCTGATCAAGACACTCGTGAAGCTCGCGGTCCTCGTCACGGTGGCCGCGGCGATCGCCGGCGTGGTCATGCTGGTGCGCCGCTCGCCGGACTCCGCGCCGGTGTCCTTCGACGAGTGGCCCGAGGTGCCCCGCAACCCCGACGCCTAAGGCGCCACCGCGACAAAGGAGAGGTCATGGCAAAGATGGAGTATCGCCGGCTGGGTCGCGCGGGCCTGAAGGTCAGCGTCCTGTCGCTCGGCAGCTGGATCACCTTCGGCACCAAGTCCCAGATCGAGAGCTCCGCCCAGGCCGCCGAGTGCATGGGCGCGGCCAAGGACGCAGGCGTGAACTTCTTCGACAACGCCGAGGCCTACGCCGGCGGCGAGTCCGAGCGGGTGATGGGCGGGGCGTTCCGCGAGCTCGGATGGAAGCGTTACGAGTACATCGTGTCGACCAAGCTCTTCTGGGGCATCCACAATCAGGTCAACATGCGCTTCACGTTGAACCGCAAGTTCCTGTCCCAGGGCATCGAGGGGTCCCTGGAACGCCTCGGGCTCGACTTCGTGGACCTCGTGTACGGCCACCGCGCCGACCCCGAGACGCCGATTGAGGACACCGTCTGGGCGATGAGCGACATGGTCAGCCGCGGCCAGGCGC
>DAIOGY010000223.1:0-1884 GCA_036745005.1 Acidimicrobiales bacterium
ATCCGCTATCGCACGCACAGCTACCTGAAGCTCGCGGGCCTAACGCACTGATGCACCTGTACGACTCGGCCCGTCGCGGGGTCCACCCCCTCGTCGCGGGACCGTGCGTGACCCTCTACAGCTGCGGGATCACGCCCTACGACGCCGCGCACCTCGGCCACGCCTTCGTGTACCTGACCTTTGACGTCCTGCAGCGCCGCCTTCGCGACGCCGGGCACGAGACGCGCTGCATCCGCAACGTCACCGACGTCGACGACGACATCTTGCGCAAGGCCCGCGAGCTGGGCGTGAACTACCTGGACCTGGCGGCCCAGGAGATGGCGCGCTTCGAGCGCGACATGGCGCTGCTCAACCTGCTGCCGGTCTACGGCGAGCCGCGGGCCTCCGGGGCGATCCCCGAGATCCTGACGCTCGTGGGGGCCTCCTTCGAACGCGGCGTCGCCTACGAGGTCGACGGCCACGTGTACTTCGAGGTGGCCAAGTTCGGCTCGTTCGGCCAGGTGAGCCACTTCTCACGCGAGGTCATGCTCACGCTGGCCGCCGAGAACGGCGGTCGACCCGACGACCCGCGCAAGCGCGACCCGCTCGACTTCGTGCTGTGGCAACCCTCGCTCGAGGACGAGCCGGCGTGGGAGTCGCGCTGGGGTCCCGGGCGCCCCGGCTGGCACATCGAGTGCTCGGCACTGGCGTTGCGCGACCTCGGCGAGACGATCGACGTCCACGGTGGCGGGCGCGACCTGGCCTTCCCGCACCACGAGTGCGAGGCGGCCCAGAGCGAGTCGGTCACCGGCGCGCCCCTGGCGAGGCACTGGCTGCACACGGGGCTCGTCGGACTCGAGGGCACCAAGATGTCCAAGTCGCTGGGCAACCTGGTCTTCGTCGACGACCTCGTGACGCGCGCGGAGCCCGCCGCGGCTCGCCTCGCCCTGCTCGACCAGCACTACCGCGAGGACTTCGAGTGGCGCGACGAGCTCCTCTTCATGGCCCAGTCACGCCTCGCGACGTGGCGCTCGACGCTGACCACCGGCCGGAGCGGCGCTGTCCTCGACGACGTGCGTGACGCGCTCGACGATGATCTCAACACGCCCGGCGCTCTGCGCGTGCTCGATGACGCGGCCCTCGCCGGGTGCAGCGTCGCCCCGGGCGCGGCGCTGCTCGGCATTACGCTGTAGGCGGAGAAAGGCTCTATGGCGGATATTGTCGTGACCCTGCCGGACGCCAGCACCCGGACGATGGACGCCGGATCCACTGCCCGGGACCTGGCCGGGGCGATCGGCCGGCGCCTGGCCAAGGACGCGCTCGCCGCCGTCGTCAACGGACAGCTGACCGATCTGGCGACCGTGCTGAGCGACGGGGCGAGCGTGGCGATCGTCACGCCGGCCAGCGAGGAGGGCCGCGAGGTCCTGCGCCACTCCACGGCGCACGTCATGGCCCAGGCGGTGACCCGACTGTGGCCCGGGGCCCACTACGCCATCGGCCCGGCGATCCGCGACGGCTTCTACTACGACTTCGACCTGCCCGACGGGGCGCGATTCAGTGACGACGACCTCGCGCGCGTCGACGCCGCCATGCGCGAGATCATCGCGGAGGATCAGCCGTTCGTGCGCGCCGAGTGCTCCGTCGCCGAGGGACTGGCGCTCTTCGCCCACCAGCCCTTCAAGGTCGAGATCATCGAGGCGGTCGCCGCGGGTGGGTCGGCCGAGGACCTCGCCGAGGCGAGCGCCAACGTGGTGACCACCTACGAGAACTCGCCGGAGTTCCGCGACCTGTGCCGAGGCCCCCACGTGCCGTCGACCGGGCGACTCGGGCACTTCCGGCTCACGCGCGTCGCCGGCGCGTACTGGCGCGGCGACGAGAAGCGCCCGCAGCTCCAGCGCATCTACG
>DAIOGY010000224.1:0-1879 GCA_036745005.1 Acidimicrobiales bacterium
CGCGCGACGGCGGTTCCTGCTGGTTGATCCGGCGAACCGTTTGGTCGCGGCCAATCCGCCCTGGCTGCTCTGGCTGGGCAGCCAGCTGAGCAGCGCTGTGATGATGAGGATCCAGATGTAGAGGGTGAGCAGATCGTGGATCAGGCTCATGCTTGATCGACGACGTGGTAGTTGGCCGCGCGCAGGCGTTCTTTCATCTCGTTGCCCAGATGCATCCCCTGAGGACTGACCAGGTAGACCCCGCGGATCAGCATCTCGATCTTCGCGTTGAGCGCGTAGGCGGTGCCGGCGGTGAAGTCCACCAGCCGCCGCCCGAGGGTCTGGTCCACGTCGAGCGTCGTCAAGACGACGGCCCGGTTCGATCGCAGGAGGTCGGTGATGCGCCGTGAGTCGTCGTAGGTCGTTGGCGACACGACCGCCACGTCGCGCTCGGCCGAGAACGGCGAGATACCCCGGCCCCGGTTCGGGTTGGCGATCGGACGCACGCGCGAAACATTCGAGCCCTCGAGCACCGAGAGCGAGCCGGCCCGCCCCGCCGCCGGGCGCACCGGCGACCGGCTCGAGGGCGCCACCGATACCACGCGCGCCACCGGCGCGGGCGTCGAAGCCCACTCGGGCTCGAACTCCTCGGGCTGCTCGGAGAAGGGCCGCGGGGTGTTGCTCGGGCCGTACTCGCCGTACTCGTCCTCGACGAGGCCGAGAAACCCGAGGAAACCCCTCAACTTTTCCTTCATCGACCTCTCCTTGGCGTGCCGTGAACCATGTTAGGCCACGCGCTATCGCGCCGGTCGTGGACCGAACAGCGCTCGCCCGATCCTGACCTCCGTCGAACCTAGTGCGCAGGCGATTTCGAGATCGTCGCTCATGCCCATCGAGCGCTCGATCAGACCCAGCTCGTCGGCCAGAGCCGCGGTGCGCGCGAAGGCGTCGCGCGCTTGGTCGGGCCCCAGCGGGGCGACGACCATGAGCCCGCGCACGACGAGTCCTAGCCCGCGCGCTTGCTCGACGAGCGCGGCGACGTCCTCGGGCCGGGCGCCGTTGCGCCCCGACGCGCCCGTGAAATCGATCTGGACGTCAAGCTCGGGCGGCTGCGCCAGCGCCGCCAGCTTTACCAGCTCCTTTGCGCGCGCCACACCGCTCAGCACGTCCGCGCAGGCGGCGGCGCGCGCGAGCTTGTTCATCTGGAGCGCGCCGAGGTAGTGCCACGAGACGTCGTCGCCGGCCGCGAGCGCACGCTTGGCGCAGAGTTCGTCGACGTAGTTCTCGCCAAACGCGCGCAGCCCCACCTCGAGGGCCGCCGCGACTTCGCGGCGACCAAAGGTCTTCGTGACGGCGACGACCCGCACGCTCGCGGGGTCGCGGCCGCTCGCGGCGATGCGCGCGCGCACGTGCGCCAGGTTGGCGCCGACGCGCTCGATCAGCTCGGGTTCAGCGGAGGAAGCTGGGCAGGTCGTCATCGCCACCGACGTCAAAGAAGTCGTCGCCCGTGGAGGTGAAGATGTCGCTGCGCGGACCTTCGGTCATCGAGGGCTCGCTCGTGGTCGAAGGTTTCGCTGCCGACGCGTCGAAGCCGGCCGCGATAACGGTCACCCGCACGGCCTCGCCGATGGAGTCGTCGATCACGCTACCGAAGATGATGTTGGCGTCGGGGTGAGCCACCGAGTGGATGATCTCCGCGGCCTGGGTGACCTCGCTCAACGTCACGCCCGGTCCCCCGACGATATTCATCAGGATGCCCCGCGCGCCGTCGATCGAGGCTTCGAGCAGCGGCGAGGTGATCGCGGCGCGCGCGGCGTTCACCGCGCGGCCTTCGCCGGTCGAGGTGCCCACGCCCATGATGGCGGTGCCGGCGTTGCGCATGATGGTGTTGACGTCGGCG
>DAIOGY010000225.1:0-1861 GCA_036745005.1 Acidimicrobiales bacterium
CGTGTGACCAAGGTCACGAATCGGGCCCGCTGAGGCCCTTCGCGGTCGGGGACCGTCGGCGCGACTGATAGAAAATAACTATGAAAATTGCGATCTACAGAGAGTCACGCGCCGGTGAGACTCGCGTCGCTCTCACCCCCGAGGCCGTCAAATCCCTGATCGCCGAGGGGTGGGAGGTCGCCGTGCAGGCGGGCGCCGGCGAGCGCGCCCACTTCACCGACGACGCCTACCGCGCCGTCGGCGCGAGCGTGGCCGACGCCCCCGTCGGCGATCTCGGCCTTCGTGTCAACCCCCCAACCCTCGACGAGGTGGCCGCGCTGCCCGAGGGTACGGCGCACCTGTCGTTCCTCTCGCCGCTGCTGGCGACCGACATCGTGCGCGCCCTCAACGAACGCCGGATCACGGTCCTGTCCTTCGACCTGCTGCCGCGCATCTCGCGGGCCCAGTACATGGACGCCCTGTCGAGCCAGGCCACGGTGTCGGGCTATCGCTCCGCGCTGGCCGGGGCCACCTACTTCGACCGCTTCTTCCCGCTGCTCACGACGGCCGCCGGCACGATCCGACCGGCGCGCGTGCTGGTGATGGGCGTGGGCGTCGCCGGTCTCCAGGCCATCGCCACCGCGCGTCGTCTGGGCGCGAAGGTCCGCGCCTACGACGTGCGCTCAGCGGCCAAGGAGGAGGCCGAGTCCGCCGGCGCCACCTTCGTCAAGCTGGGCGTGACCGCCGACGCGGCCGGCGGCTACGCGCGCGAGCTCACCGAGGACGAGCGGCTCGCCCAGCAGGCCGCGCTCACCGGCGAGGTCGCCAACTCCGACGTCGTGATCACCACGGCCGCCGTGCCCGGGCGCAAGGCGCCGATCCTGCTCACCACCGCGATGGTCGAGGCGATGGGCGAAGGGTCCATCGTCATCGACATGGCCGCCGACGGCGGGGGCAACTGCGAGCTCACCCGCGCGGGCGAGGTGGTCA
This sequence comes from Acidimicrobiales bacterium, assembly GCA_036745005.1. GTDB lineage: Bacteria > Actinomycetota > Acidimicrobiia > Acidimicrobiales > RAAP-2 > RAAP-2. The sequence continues at coordinate 970 of DAIOGY010000225.1, forward strand.
CCCACGGCGGCGTGCGCGTCGTGGGTCTCACGAACCCGCCGGCCGAGATGGGCGCCAGCGCCAGCTTCATGTACGCCAACAACGTGCTCAAGCTGATGGCGGTCCTCGGCAGCCAGGGCGCGTTCAACCCGGACTGGAATGACGAGGTCGTCATCGGGGTGACCGTGGCGCGCGATGGAGCCATCGCCCACGCCGCGACCGCCGAGGCGCTGGGCGTGGCCCACGTCGCGATCACCCCCGACGTGAAGGAGAACGCCTGATGGGCAACACCCTCTTGCAGTACGGCACCGTCCTGGTGCTGGCCATCTTCGTGGGGATCGAGGTGATCTCCAAGGTGCCGAGCATCCTGCACACGCCGCTCATGAGCGGGTCCAACGCGATCCACGGCGTCATCCTCGTCGGCTCGATGCTGATCCTCGGCTCGGCCACCACCCACCTCGAGGAGGTCCTCGGATTCGTGGCGGTGATCCTGGCGACCCTGAACGTCGTCGGAGGATTCGTGGTCACCGACCGCATGCTCGAGATGTTCAAGGCCAAGAAGCCCACGGCGCCGGCGCCGAAGAAGGACGAGGTGGCCTCGTGAGTCGCGAGACACTCATCGACCTGCTCTACCTGGTGTCGGCCACGACCTTCATCGTGGCGCTCAAGGGACTCTCGAGCCCCAAGCACGCGCGCCAGGGCAACCTCATCGCGGCGGCGGGCATGCTGCTCGCGATCGTGGCCACGTTCTTCAAGTACGTCGACGGCCACGCCCTGTACCACCTGCCGCTGATCATGCTGGCGATGGGGATCGGCGTGATCGTGGCGGTGCCGGTGGCGCGCTTCGTCAAGATGACCGCGATGCCCCAGCTAGTGGCGATCTTCAACGGCGTGGGCGGCGGCGCGGCGGCGC
>DAIOGY010000226.1:0-1853 GCA_036745005.1 Acidimicrobiales bacterium
CCCAGGAGATGCACCGGCGCGCCGAGTTCGGCGTGGCCGCGCACTGGACCTACAAGGAGGGCGCCTCGGGCAAGGAGCTGGCCTGGATGCAGCGCCTGGCCGACGTCGAAGAGGAGGAGAGCGACCCGATCGCGTTCCTCGAGGCCCTCAAGCTCGACCTCGGCCACGACGAGGTCTACATCTTCACGCCCAAGGGCCGGGTGATCTCGCTGGTGGAGGGGGCGACGCCGATCGACTTCGCCTACGCCGTGCACACCGAGGTGGGCCACCACTGCGTCGGGGCCAAGGTCAACGGCCGCCTGGTCCCCCTGGACACGGTGCTGCACTCGGCCGACGTCGTCGAGATCGTCACGTCCAAGTCCGAGACGGCCGGGCCGTCGCGCGACTGGCTGGGCCTGGTCAAGTCCAGCCGCGCGCGCACCAAGATCCGCCAGTGGTTCCAGCGCGAGCGGCGCGAGGACGCCATCGAGGGCGGCCGCGAGGAGCTGACCAAGGCGCTGCGCCGCGAGGGGCTGCCGGTGGCCACGTCGTACTCGTCCAGCGCGCTCGACGCGGTCATCAAGTCGCTCAACCTCGACGACCTCGACGCCCTGCTCATGTCGATCGACAGCGGGCAGAACTCCGCGCTGGCGGTGGTCCAGCGCCTGGAGCGCGAGCTGCACGGCGGCGACGCCGAGCAGCTGCCCTCGACGGTCACCAAGCTGCCGCGCACCAGCCGCACCACGCGGCGCAGCGCCGGGGTCTACGTCGAGGGGCTCGACGACGTGATGATCCACCTGGCGAGGTGCTGCTCGCCCGTGCCGGGCGATCCGATCATGGGCTTCATCACCCAGGGCCGCGGGGTGAGCGTGCACCGCGACGACTGCTCGAACGCGGTGGCCCTGGCCCAGCGCCTCGGCGAGCGCGTCATCGAGGTCGAGTGGGACGGGTCGCTGGGCGGCCAGTACCGCGCGGTGCTCGAGGTGCTGGCCTTCGACCGCTCGCGCCTGCTGCTCGACGTGTCCAAGGTCGTGGCCGAGTACCACCTCAACATCATCTCGTCGAGCTCGACGACGTCGGGCTCGCGCATCGTGCGCATGATCTTCGACGTCGAGCTGGTCGACCCCACGCACCTGTCCAGCCTGCTGGCGGCCCTGAAGTCGGTCGACGGCGTGTTCGACGCGTTCCGCCAGCTGCCCGGCCAACGTTCCACCTCATGAGCGGACCCGCCCCCGCGTTCCGCTCGCCCGTCGGGACCCACGACGTGCTGGCCCCCGAGTCGGCGCGCTGGGAAGGGGTTGTGGCCACCTTCGCCCAGTTCGCCTACCGCTACGGGTTCTCGATGGTCATCACGCCGATGTTCGAAGAGCTCGGGGTCTTCAACCGCGGCATCGGCGAGGACAGCGACGTGGCCAAGAAGGAGATGTACGTGTTCTCCGACCGCGGCGACCGGATCTACGCGCTGCGCCCCGAGGGCACGGCCCCGGTCGTGCGCGCCTTCGTCCAGCACCAGCCGACCACGCCGTGGAAGGCGTGGTACGTGACGCCGGCCTTTCGCTACGAGCGGCCCCAGGCCGGGCGCTACCGCCAGCACCACCAGCTGGGCGTGGAGGTGCTCGGCACCGAGGACCCCGCGGCCGACGTCGAGGTCATCGCCCTGGCCTCGCGGTTCTTCGAGGCGATCGGGCTCACGCGACTGCGCCTCGACGTGAACTCCATGGGCCACGTCGCGTGCCGCGCGCTCTACGTCGAGGCGCTGCGCGCGCACCTGAGCGCCCACGAGGCCGAGCTCTGCGACGAGCACCGCACCACCTGGTCGCTCAACCCGCTGCGGGTGCTCGACTGCAAGAGGTCCGAGTGCGTGGCGGTCACCG
>DAIOGY010000227.1:0-1793 GCA_036745005.1 Acidimicrobiales bacterium
TCGAAGACACGTGGGACGAGCGCGCTCCCCTGGGCTGGGACGTCCACGACTCGAGTGCCGTCGCCGACTCCGCGATCGCGCTACTCTCGCCCCTGCTGCGCGCGACGACGGCGTCGGTCATCCACGTCGACGGCGGCGCGCACGCGATGGGCTGATCAGTCCTTCGTCGTCGCGTCGCCTCGCAGCTCGCGCGGCAACTCGCGCGGCGACTGATGGGCGAACTGGGTCTCGTAGAGGTCGCGGTAGAGCCCGCCGGCCTCGTGGAGCTCCTCGTGGGTGCCGCGCTGGACGATCGTGCCGGCGTCGACCACCAGGATCTGGTCGGCGTTGCGGATCGTCGAGAGCCGGTGCGCGATGACCAGTGACGTGCGCTCGGACATGGTCTCGTCGAGCGCGCGCTGGACCAGGTACTCGCTCTCCGCGTCCAGGTGCGCCGTGGCCTCGTCGAGTACGACCAGGTGGGGCGCCTTGAGCAGGAGTCGAGCCAGGGCGACGCGCTGCTTCTCGCCGCCCGAGAGCCGGTATCCGCGCTCGCCCACCACGGTCTCCAGGCCCAGCGGCAGCGCCACCACGAGTTGCCAGATCTGGGCGGCCCGCAGCGCCGCCTCGAGCTCGGCGTCGGTGGCGTCGGGCTTGGCGAAGACCAGGTTGGCGCGCAGGGTGTCGTGAAAGAGGTGCGGGTCCTGGGTGACCACGCCCACCGTCGCGCTCATCGAGGCCGTCGTCGCGTCACGCACGTCGACGCCGTTGATCGAGACCGACCCGGCGTCCACGTCATAGAGGCGCGACACGAGCAGCGAGATCGTCGTCTTGCCCGCGCCGCTCGGTCCGACGAGTGCCGTCATGGAGCCGGGGGCGACGGCGAAGGAGACGTCGTGGAGCACGGGCGTGCGCGGCGTGTCGTCCAGGCGCGCCACGGCCTCGAGCGAGGCCAGCGACACCTCGTCGGCCCCGGGGTAGGAGAAGTCGACGTGGTCGAAGCGAAGCTCGGTCGGGCCGCCAGGAATCTCGCGGGCGTCGCGCGACTCCTGGATCATGGGCTCGAGGTCCAGGACCTCGAAGAGGCGCTCGAAGCTGACCATCGCCGACATGTAGTCGATGTTGATGTTCGACAGCTGGGTCAACGGCCCGTAGAGGCGCGTGAGGTAGAGGGTCAGCGCGACCAGGGTCCCCACGGCCAGCTGGCCGTGCAGGATCGCCACGCCTCCGAAGCCGTAGGCGAAGGCCGTGGCCAGCGAGGCGGTGAGACCGAGCGCCACGAAGAAGAAGCGCTGGTAGGTGGCCTGGCGCACACCCATGTCGCGAACCTGACCGGCGCGGCTCTCGAAGTGGTGCAGCTCATCGGCCGGGCGCCCGAAGAGCTTGACCACCATCGCCCCGGCCACGTTGAAGCGCTCGGACATCACCATGTTCATCTCGGCGTTGAGCTCCATCCCGCGCTGAAAGAGCGTGCCGAGTCGACGCCCCACGAGTCGCGCGGGGATCAGGAACGCCGGCAGCAGCACCAGCGCCACCAGGGTGATGGGCCAGCTGAGGTACAACATCGTCCCCAGGATGATGGTGACCAGGATGACGTTGCCCACCACGTTGGAGAAGAGGTCGGTGAAGGCCTGCTGGGCGCCGATCACGTCGTTGTTGAGCCGGCTGATCAGGGCGCCCGTCTGCGTGCGCGAGAAGAAGGCGATGGGCATGCGCTGGATGTGCTGGTAGACGCGGGCGCGAAGGTCGTAGATCAACCCTTCACCGATCACCGACGAGATCCGGCGTTCGAAGAGCGAGAGCACGGCGTCGAC
>DAIOGY010000228.1:0-1679 GCA_036745005.1 Acidimicrobiales bacterium
ACTACGCCCAGATCGACATCAAGGCCTACATCCACGACGAGGTCATCGACGCGCTCAGCGCCACCGACTACCTCTACGAGGTCGGCTCCGGCGGGCTCGTGGACCGCCTCGACGAGGAGCTGCGCGGCAAGCGGGTCGGTGACATCCTGCGGTTCAACGCCACGCTTCCCGAACGGTTCGCGGAGCGGGCCGGCCAGGACGTCGCGTTCCAGGTGCTCGTCAAAGAGGCGAAGCGCAAGGTCTTGCCCGACCCGACGGACGAGTGGGCGTCGGAGGTCAGCGAGTTCGACACCCTCGACGCGCTGCGCGGCGACGCGCGCACCCGCCTCTCCGTCGTCGCCACGGTCCGGGCCCAGATGCTCGTGCGCGACAAGGTCCTCGAAGCCATCGCCGGTCTCGTCGACGTGGCGATCCCCGACGCGCTGATCGACCAGGAGGCCGAGCGGCGCCTCCACGACCTGGCGCACCGCCTCGAGCACCAGGGCGTCAGCGTCCCCGAGTACCTCACCGCGACGGGCCAGGATGAGGCGACGTTCGTGGCCGGCCTCCGCGACGGCTCGACCGACGCGGTGCGCGCCGACCTGGCGCTGCGGTCGGTCGTCGAGCAAGAAGCGATCGAGGCCACCGACGACGAGGTGCAACGAGAGATCGACCGACTCGCCGAACGAGTGGGGGAGAAGCCCGTCAAGTTGCGGCGCGATCTTGAACGGCGAGGCGTGATCGAGGCGGTACGCTCGGACATCGCTCGCGGCAAAGCCCTCCAGTTCGTCGTCGACCACGCCACGGTCCTCGACGAGTCGGGGGACCCCGTCGAGCTCACGCTGCCCGACGGTGCCGCCACCGACACCGAGACCGACCCCCCGCCGTCCGCCGATGCTGAGGAGCACGAGTGAGTCAGCCAACCCGCAGCCAGCTGCCCGCCTACAACTACCTGGTGCCCACCGTCGTGGAGCAGACCAGCCGCGGCGAGCGGGCCTTCGACCTGTACTCGCGGCTGCTGAAGGAGCGGATCATCTTCCTCGGCACGCCGATCGACGACGCGATCGCCAACCTGCTCATGGCCCAGCTCATCCACCTCGAGAGCGAGGATCCTGACAAGGACATCTCGCTGTACATCAACTCACCGGGCGGCGAGATCACCGCGCTCATGGCCATCTACGACACGATGCAGTACATCAAGCCCGCGGTGCAGACCATCTGCATCGGCCAGGCGGCGTCCGCCGCCGCCGTGCTGCTCGCCGCCGGGACGCGCGGGAAGCGCTTCGCGTTGCCCCACGCCCGCATCCTCATCCACCAGCCGCACGGTGGCGCGTCCGGCCAGGCCGTGGACATCGAGATCCAGGCGAAGGAGATCACGCGGATGCGTGAGCTGCTCGACCAGATCCTCGCCTACCACACCGGCCAGTCGGTCGAGAAGGTCGGCACCGACACCGACCGCGACTTCATCATGAGCGCCACCGAGGCGAAGGAATACGGCATCGTCGATGAGATCCTGACCAACCGAGAGCTGGCCTCCGTGGCACCCGCCGCTGGGGTCAGCTGACCGCAGGGGGAGCGCGTCGTGGCGAAGTTCGGTGACGGTGGCGACCTGCTGAAGTGCTCCTTCTGCGGGAAGAGCCAGAAGCAGGTCAAGAAGCTCATCGCCGGCCCCGGCGTCTACATCTGCGACGAGTGCATCG
>DAIOGY010000229.1:0-1597 GCA_036745005.1 Acidimicrobiales bacterium
CAGTTGTTCTTCTGCAGGTGGGCGAGCCAGCGGTCGACCTGGCGCTCGAGGAACCCGTCGGGCTTCCCGAAGCCCTCGAGGCCCCGGGCGCGCCAGTCCACGCGGGCGAGGCGCGCGATGCCGTCGACGAGCTGGATCCCGAGCCCGGCACGGGCGTCGAGGTCGGTGTCGAAGGGCGGTGGCCACTGGCGCTGGTAGCTCATCGGGGACCAGCCGTCGACGTGACCCATGAGGTAGAAGGCGGCGCCGATCACGCTCGTGTCCTCACAGGCCGCGATCGCCTCGGGGTGCGGGACGTCGGTGCCGTTCAGGGCCTCGAGCACCCGGTACTCGCGCAGCATCGTCGCGTTGCGACCCTCGGGAACGACGCGTGGCGGGCGGCGCAGCGCCATGCGGTGCTCCCCGCGCCGGATCTCGAAGATCTCGTTCGAGGAGCCCCCGCTGATGAAGCTCGTCTCCATCGGCTCGCCCGACCCCGGCAGGTCCCGCGCGTCCATCCACGCGCTGAGCGCCGGGATGTCGACGAGGCCCTCCGTGCGCGCCGCCTCGTCGATGTTCTCCCACGCGTTCACGCTCACAGCTGCGCCGCCTCGTGCTCGAGCAGGTCGGCGAAGCGGGCGCGCGCCGCGGCCCGCCGCTCGGGCAGGTGCTCGGGAGGCCAGAGCCCCTCGTAGGGCTGGTACTGCTTCAGGATCTGGCGGGCGATCGTCACCTTGTGCACCTCGGTGGGCCCGTCGGCGATCCCCATCACCGGCAGCATCGCCCACATCCCGGCGAGCGGCATCTCGTTCGAGACGCCCAGTGCGCCGTGGATGTGCAGCGCCCGGTAGACGATGTCGTGGAGGACCTTCGGGGTGAGGACCTTCACCGCGGCGATCTCGGTGCGGGCCTTGTGCCCGCCGACCTGGTCGATCTTCCACGCGGTCTGCAGCACGAGCAGGCGGAACTGCTGCAGGTCGATGTAGGAGTCGGCGACCGCCTCCTGGACCATCTGCTTCTTGGCCAGGACCTCACCTTGGGTCACGCGGGACAGCGCGCGCCGGCACATCATGTCGATGGCCCGCTGGCACATCCCGATGGTGCGCATCGCGTGGTGGACGCGCCCACCGCCGAGACGCGTCTGGGCGATCACGAACGCCTGACCCTCACCGCCGAGCAGGTTCTCCGCGGGGACGCGCACCTGGTCGTAGTGGACGTAGGCGTGCGAGCCCTCGCCCTCGTGCTCGGAGCCCAACCCGACGTTGCGGATGATGTCGACGCCCGGCGTCGACGTCGGGACGAGGAACATCGACGTGCCCTGGTAGACGGACACGTCGGGGTCGGTGACCGCCATCACGATCGCGAACTCGGCGTAGCGCAGGTTCGACGAGAACCACTTCTCGCCGTTGATGACCCACTCGCCGCCGTCCTTGGTGGCGCGGCACGTGAACTGGCCGGGGTCCGAACCGGCTTGCGGTTCGGTCATCGAGTAGCACGAGACGATCTCGCCGTCGAGGAGCGGCTGGAGGTACTTCGCCTTCTGCTCCTCGGTGCCGTAGTGGGCGATGATCTCGGCGTTGCCGGTGTCCGGCGCCTGGGAGCCGAACACGCTCGGCGC
>DAIOGY010000230.1:0-1583 GCA_036745005.1 Acidimicrobiales bacterium
TGCTCGTCCCCCCGCGTAGCTGCAAGAACGTCTCGGTGCCGGTGGCGCACTTGGGGGCGAGCTCACGGGTCAGGGCCGGTGAGAAGACGAGCACCGCCGAGTTGAGGCGCGAGATATCGCTGGAAATGACGTCGCGCCCGAAGAGCACCACCCCGACGATCTTGACGGTGGCGATCAGAAAGGGTTTGAACTGCTTGGGCGAATTGACGGCGACGTCGGTGTAGAAGGGGATGCGGATAACCGAGCCAATGTGCAGTCCCATCTCGCGGGCCGCTTGGGCATCGAGCACGGCCTCATCGCGGCGACGTGGATCGACAAAACGGCCCGCCACGAGCGACATGCGGTCCATCGACGAGAGCTCCCCATTGAGGCTGCCAATGAAGGTCGCCGGCGCCTCCCCGGCCGTGACGTGCGGGTGCAGACCCTTGATTCTGGTGAGGTCGATGTTGCCGTCGAAGACGATCGATGTGGTGGCACGCTCGACCAAGGGCAGGCGGGCCAGCATGGACGCGACGTGTGCGCTGTAGCCGGTGGAGATGCCCAATCCCGGGTCGTCGTAGCGGCTGAAGACGCCGATCGTCGACGGATTGGTGCTGGCCACGTAGGTCGGAAACGAAGAGTCCGTACGCCGCGCTCCGGCCGTCGAGGCGAGTGACAGACCGCCGACCACACCGATCACGAGCACCAGCCCCACGAACTCGGTCCACGCCCGTCGATGGCCAGCCCCGAGTCGGTACCGCGCGACGCGCAGGGCTCGTCCGGTCACCTGGTCGCCCACCTCCCCTCGACGCCGGTCGGCGCCACGCCCGGAAGTCTCGCGGGCGTGGCGGCGGCGTCCAAGGCGGTCAGCCCTCCGATGTGGCGGGTGCTAGTACCCCCGCGCCACGTCGACGCTACGGGGCCCGAAGGATGACGGCGACGCGAGTGCGGGCCGCACGACGCCCCGGCAGCGTCGCCACCAGGTTCGCGAAGACCAGGGCGCCCACACAGACCACCAGCGCCGAGACGACCGGAACCGTCGGCTCGGGCACCGCGTCGATGCTGCGCGCGAAGAGGGTCCACAGCTCTCGCCCGAGGACGACCCCCAGCGGCAGCCCGATGACCACGCCGACCACCGCGGTGACGGTGGCCTGCCACGCGATCACCCCGGACAGCTGACGGCGCGTGAAACCCAACGTCTTGAGCAGGGCCAGCTCGCGACGTCGGGTCCGCACCGACGACGAGAGCGAGAGCCCGAGGGCCACCACGACCCCCGCGACCAGACCGGACGCCAGCAGCACCGGGGCGTTGCCCGTGGACTGGTAGGCCGCGATCTCGGCGGGCCGCTGGTCGGCGACCACGAACAGGGCGTCCCCCTGCGAGTTGGGATCGGCGACCAGGATCCGGTTCAGCTGGCGCACGACGCGTTGGAGCGAGGCGCGCCCCGCCGCCAGCGACACGCCCTTCTTCAATCGCACGACCGTGATGTTGGGGCCGTTGAGGTTGGGATCGGGACTGGTGATCGCCTTCGTGAAGGCCGGCCCGCCGAAGCTGTTGGGAAAGAGCGCTCCGATGCCCATCGAGGGATGAGACGTTCCGCTCGT
>DAIOGY010000231.1:0-1562 GCA_036745005.1 Acidimicrobiales bacterium
GACGATCCTGCCGGCCTGCCTCGCCGCGGCGTCGACCGGGATGATCACCGCGACGATCTATCTCGTCTTCCTCGGCGCGGCCTACCTGCGCGCGGTCGGGCGGCCGGGCCGGTGCTACGAGTTCTTCCCGATCCTGACGCGCAGCCCCGCGGTGGTCCTGGTCGACGAGCTGGCCCACACCAACATCCCCGGCGGGCGCCACGAGAAGCGCTGGCAGGACGTCGACGACCTGCTCGACGCGGGCATCGACGTGATCACCACGGTCAACATCCAGCACCTGGAGTCGGTCAACGACGTGGTCGAGAAGATCACCGGCATCACCCAGCAGGAGACGGTGCCGGACTCGGTCGTGCGCCGCGCCGAGCAGATCGAGCTCGTCGACGTCACCCCCGAGGCCCTGCGCCGGCGCATGGCCCACGGCAACATCTACAGCGCCGACAAGATCGACGCCTCGCTGTCGAACTACTTCCGGGTGGGCAACCTCAGCGCGCTGCGCGAGATCGCCCTGCTCTGGCTGGCCGACCGGGTGGAGGACGCCCTCCAGCGCTACCAGGACGAGCACGACATCGACCACACCTGGGAGACCCGCGAGCGCCTCATCGTGGGGGTCACCGGCACCGGGACCGACGAGGCGCTGCTGCGCCGGGCCGCGCGCATCGCCTCGCGCACCGGTGCCGAGATCTTCGCCGTCCACGTCGTGGCCACCGACACAATGCGCCACGGGCCGGTCGACACGACGGTCGCGCGCGAGCTGGTGGCCGAGTTCGAGGGCCGGTTCGAAGAGGTGGTCGACGACGACGTGGCCGTCGCGCTCGTCTCGTTCGCGCGCACCGAGCGCGGGACCCAGATCGTGCTCGGGGCCGCCCGCCCGCGCGCCGCCTGGCGCCCGCCCAGCGGGGTGGTCGAGAAGGTGCTGCGCCACGCGCGCGACCTGGACGTGCACATCATCGCGGTCGGCGGGGAGCGGCCGGTCCACGTCCACGCGCGGCGCCAGACGGTGCGCGTGACGCCGCGACGTCGCATCGAGGCCCTCGTCGTGACCGCCCTCGCGCTGCCCGCGCTCACGCTGATCCTGACGTCGGTGCGATCGAGCGTCTCGCTGTCGACCGACTTCCTCCTCTACCTGATCGCGGTCCTGGCCCTCAGCGCCTGGGGCGGGGCGGCGGTGGGCGTCGTCTGCGCGCTCGGCGCCTCGGGCCTGGAGAACTTCTACTTCGTCCCGCCTTTTCACACGCTCCAGGTCGCGCGGCCCGACGACGTCGTGGCGCTCGTCGCGTTCCTGATCTTCGCCGTCGTGGCGGGCGTCGCCGTGAGCCGCTTCACGCAACGGACCACCGAGGCCGAACGCGCCCGCAGCGAGGCGCGCATCCTGGCCCAGGCCGCGGCCAGCGTGGCGACCTCCCACGAGGACCTGGTGTCGTTGCTGGACTCGATCCGCGCGGTCTACAACGCGGCCGGCGTGGCGATCCTGGCCCAGCACGGCGAGGGGTGGACGGTCGACGTGGCGAGCGGCGAGTCCGCCGACGGCTTCGACAGCGGCGAGAGCTTCGCCATCGACGAGG
>DAIOGY010000232.1:0-1546 GCA_036745005.1 Acidimicrobiales bacterium
CGACGATCGCCAGCGTCTCGAGCGCCGCCGAGCTGAGGCGATGCGAGACGTCGCGGTTCGCGAAACGGGTGACCCACTCGGCGACGTCGGGCGCGCTGCGCAGCTCCCAGCCGCTGGCCAGCTCGACCAGGGTGAAGCCGCGGCGCTGCTCGCCGTACTCTCGGCGCAGCTCGCGCAGCGTCGCGACGACCGCGTCGGCGTCGGCGTCGCACACGTCGGCCAACTCCCCGGGCGAGATGGGCTCGAGGGCCACGAGGAGCATCGCCTCGAGTCGCTGGGCCAGCGCGTCCTCATCCCTCATAGCGGTCCACCCGGTCCACCTCGAGCGGGGGCGCGTCGTCGCGCCAGTCCACGACCACGTCGCCGAAGGTCGCGCCCTGGCCCAGCTCGACGTGGCCGAGCTTGCACAGCTCGAGCAGGGCCAGGAAGTGGACGATCACCTCGATGCGGGTCTCGAGCGCGTCGGTGAGCTGGCGGAAGGTGACGCGTCCCAGCGAGGGCAGCCGCAAGGTCAGTGCGGCCACGGTCTCGGCCACGGTGACCGCGTCGACCGTGACGTGGTGCAGGCGCACCACCGGCACGGGGTGCTCCTCGATGCCGCGCAGGTACGCCGCGGCGAGCTGGGCGACCGACACCCCCGCGAGCAGGTCCGGCGGGTCGACCACGAAGCCGTCGTCCACCCCGCGCAGGCGCGGGTGCGCGCGGCTGGCGCGCTCGAAGAGCGATTCGAGGGCGTCGGCGAGGGCGGCGTAGGTGCGCAGCTCCAGGAGCCGGGCCAGGAGCACGTCGCGCTCCTCCCAGCCGAGGTACTCCTCGTCCGGCTCGGTCTCGTCGGTGCCGGGCAGCAGGCGGCGACTCTTCATCTCGAGCAGGATGGCCGCGATCAGCACGAACTCGCTCAGCTCCTCGACGTTGACCGGGTTACCGGTGAGGCGCGAGACGAACTCGTCGATGATGGGCGCCAGGGGCACGTCGAGCACGTCCATCTCGTGGCGGCCGATTAGCTGCAACAGCAGCTCCACGGGGCCGCTGAAGGACGGCGTCGTCACGACGTAGGTCACGCGCTCGACTCTACCGGAGGCCCTTGCGGGTTCCCGGGCCCCTCTACCATGGTGCGATGCGCGTCTTCTCCGGCATCCAGCCGTCGGGCACCATGCACCTGGGCAACTACCTGGGCGCCCTCAAGCAGTGGGCCGAGGTTCAGAGCGCGGACGCGTTCTACTGCGTGGTGGACCTGCACGCGCTCACCCTCGAGATCGAGCCGGGCGACCTGCGTGACAAGACCCTCGACAACGTGGCCGCGCTGGTCGCGGCCGGCCTCGACCCGGGGGTCTGCACGATCTTCGTCCAGAGCCACGTCGCCTACCACGCCCAGCTCAGCTGGCTGCTCGAATGCGTGGCCTCCTACGGCGAGCTCCGGCGCATGACCCAGTTCAAGGAGAAGTCGGGTCGCCAACAGGGCCACCGCGTCGGCCTGCTCACCTACCCGGTGCTGATGGCCAGCGACATCCTGCTCTACGAGACCGCCCAGGTGCCCGTGGGCGAC